>QNFR01000279.1 GCA_003646405.1 Gammaproteobacteria bacterium | reverse complement strand
TTCCTGCTTGCAGGGATGCTGGTGGTCTTCACGGTCGTGAAGAAGGAAGAAAAGAAGTTTGTTCCGCCCAAGGCGGTCGAGCGGCCGAAGATGAAGCTGCGCAAACCAAAGGTGAAGGTGAAGAAAACCTCCAAGCCCAAGCCCACCACGCGCATCGTGACCAAGGTGAACCGTGCGAACATGCCCGATATCCAGCTTCCGGAAATGTCCGGCATGGGCGGCGAAGGTCTTGGTGCCGGTGTTGGCGGGTTCGACATGATGCCCGATCTCGGCGATATCAGTGTCTTCGGTAGCGGCCAGTCCATCGGAAACGACTTTGTCGGCACCTTCTATGATTTTCAGCGTGATCGCAGCGGCCGGGACATTCCGGTGGCCCCGGAGGCTTTTCTGCAAAAGCTGGTTAAATTTGTGGGTTCCGGATGGCAAGCATCGAAAATTGGGCGTTACTACCAGTCTCCAAAAAAACTGTTTGCCACTTGTTTCATGGTGCCACCGATTCGATCAACGGTTGCCCCGGCCGCATTCGGCGAGCCCGATACGGGCGGCTATTGCTGGATGGTGCACTACAAGGGGCAGTTGGTTCACAGCAAGGGCATTACCTTTCGCTTTTGGGGTCAGGGAGACGACCTTCTTGTGGTCCGAGTGGGAGGAAAGGTCGTGCTCATTGCCAATTGGTCCGGGAAATGGGATCAAATGGCCGAGGAATACTTCATGCAAATATGGAGCCCTAGTTCGGCGGATTCACGCAAGTACTACATGGGCAACAACAGATCCGTAGTCGGCGACTGGATCACGCTCGAACCGGGTGTTTCGCTCGATATGGAGGTTATGATCGGGGAGGTGGGTGGCGGTTCCTACTGCTCCATGCTCGCGGTTGAGGTCGAAGGCGTGGAATACGAGAAAGGCCCGCAGGGAAATCCCATTCTGCCCATGTTCAAGACGGCGTCGCTGACGCATGATCTGATCGACGCCATCTACAAGGATCTTGTTCCCGGAGAGATCTGTGTCACCAACGGTCCGGTCTTTTGCGATTACGATACGTCGGGCTGGGAAGGCACCAAGGAGCCGGCAGGAGCCGGATTGCCCGAGCCGGTTCTTTCTGTTGAGAATGAACCCCGGACGTGGACCCGGATGGACGGAAAGACAATGGAAGCTGAGCTTGTAACCGTGATTGGCCAGAAGGCGGTGTTGAAGAGTGAGGACGGACGGCAACGGAAGATTCCTCTGCTCCAGCTTTCCGACGAGGATCGGGAAATCATCGAGCTCGCCCGACCACCGAAATTCAACATGGATTTTTCCAAGAAAAGCTCCCAGACCATCGGTAAGATGAGTCCGTTCAACACGCAGCCTCCGCCGAAGGTTCTCGACTATGTATTCAGCGCCAAGCTCAAGCAGACATCCGCAGGTCGGTACAACCACGAACTGCACGTCGAATTCTATGCAATCGGTTCCGAGATTACCGGCGATCAATATGTTTTGCTCGACCGGCAGGAAAGCCGTTTTACACCCATCAGGGAAAACGAACGATCCCATGTGTTCTCGGGCAAACCCGTGCGGCTCACCTCTTATGAACTGGATGACATTAACAAGGGCATAAAATATGAAAGCTTTTTGATTGTGGTCACCGATTCAAGGGGGGTAATCATCGACCACCGGACCCCGAAGGATTGGCTGTTCGAAAACCTTGGAAACCTGAGGCGACTTTCGGTTGGTTATTACATGGACGAGACCTGCACCCGTGTGTTCCCGACGCGCCCAAAAACGAACCGCTATTAAAACCAGTAAATCCCCGTAGTGTGATTTTCCGTGAGTTTGAAAAAGGATCATTGCGATGTATAGAAAGAGATCTGTTTTACCCTTGTTTTTCACTTTGGCCATGTTTGCGTTTGCGGGATTTGGTCAAGACAATCCGACTCCCATTGGAGAACTGCTGACTCCCGCGCAGTCGGTAACAGATATCGCATGCCATCCCCCCGAAGGGATTCGTTTTAAATCCACGGGGAAGTCCTCCTGGAAGTTGAGCGGTGACATGCCGCGTAAAAGCGCCACCATTGTATTGCGTCCGAAAGAGGGGACATGGGACGTTTCGGAGTTTAGCTATGTCCGCATCGATTTGGTGAATTCGGGTCCCGGTCTGGTCTGGATACGCGGGCGTTTGGACAATGCGGGTGCCAAGGACTGGGCCAATAGTACGCCGAGTGCCGCGTTCATCATGCCGGGCGAGCACGCCACGCTGGGATTTGCGTATCCCCGCTCCGTGGAAGCGAACGATGCTCCGGCGATTTTCGACACACAGAGCGGGAAGCCGAACGGCCACCGAACCCATTGGAAGGCCTTTGATCCAACAAACGTGCGGGCCTGCCGGTTGGTAATCCAGTCCACCTCCCCGAAGCTGTCGCTCGAGCAAATCACAGTCAGTCTGGCTCAGCCCTATGGTGCGGAGGCCAACGCCAAGCTTCTTGAACTGCCGTATCTCGATCCGTTCGGTCAGGTACGCCAGTTGGATTG
>QNFR01000278.1 GCA_003646405.1 Gammaproteobacteria bacterium | reverse complement strand
GACGATTGCCAAGTCTATGTCGGCGTACGACAAGGTGTACTCGGACGAGATCTATGGCCGCGAGCCCAGTGGCCGGTACGTTTGCGCCCCGAGAATCAACAAGATGCTCAATCATGAGTATACGCTCATGGAAGAGCGCCTGAAAAACCAGAAGCCGGGGACAAACTTCTTTGCCTTTGCCGATACCATTGCTGCTATCGACTTTAACCGGACGGTAAGCGGGCATGGATGGATAGGCATGCGGTTTCAACTGGAACCAGATGCGTTGCCAAATGATATCGTGCTGCACGTGCGTATGCTCGACAGGGACAGCCAGCAACAGGCGTCTGCCATCGGTATCCTGGGGGTGAATCTGGTGTATGCATGCTTCAGACTACACAACGACCCTGAGGAACTCATCAAGTCCCTCAATGACGCATTGCACGATAGAATCGTCATCGACTATATCAAACTGGATGGACCGAACTTTACAACGGTTGACAGCCGGTATCTGGCGCTATTGCTGGTTCAGCATGGACTGACTGAAGTGGCCATGTTCGGACCTGACGGAGAGGCCATTCACGGATCCGAGTTTCTTTATAAAAAATCACTCATGGTAGCACGTGGCCACTACCGCCCTCCGACACTCGTGAGCCTGGATGCACTGCGCTCGAGCTTTCAGCAATTTAAAGATGAAGAAGATATTGACCCCAATGAGGCGCACATCATGTGTGAATTGACCCTCGAATATTTGCGTGAAGACGGCGTAATAAATAAATCAGATTTCATGGAGCGCGCCAAGGCTCTCAACGCCCTTGGAGTCAGTGTCATCGTGAGTAATTGTCACAGCCATCAGCGGCTCATTAATTACCTGTCCGAATTCAAGATTCAACGCCTCGGTCTCGTGATCGGCGCTCGTGAACTCCTGGAAATCATCAACGAAAAATACTATCAAAACAGGGATGGTCGTCTGTTGGTAGCATTTGGTGAACTCTTCACACGCAACATTAAAATATACGTCTATCCCGTGCTCACAAGCGATAAAAACCTCATGACGGGTCAGTCGCTGCCTGTACCGGACGGAATTAAATTTTTATATCAATACCTCGTCGAAAGCCAACACATTGTCGAAGTTGAGGACTATAATGAAGATTTGTTGCACATTTTCCCGAGGGAAGTATTGCAATTGATTCAGAATGGTGAAGAGGGATGGGAAAAGTTTTTACCCTCCGTACTCGTCGATCTCATCAAGGAACATGGGATGTTTGGATGGAATGCAAAGCACAAGAAAGTCTCTGTTTAAATCAGGTTTACCAGTTACAGGCAATCAATTCTCTTTATGAATTGGACTAAAAAGGGTTTTTTGCCATCGGGGCTCATTGATGTGTTTGAGCAATGCGACATTCACAATCTCTATCAATGGACTTCTCTCCTGAAAAGCAAATGCCAAATAATCCATCAGCAGGACATTGTCTGAAATAATCAAATCGCCAGGATACACTTCATCTGCCAAATACCTGATCACTTTTGCATCTCCAACGAGGGCTTCTGTTTTTCGATCCCTGATATCCTGAATGGCCTCATCGATATCATCATATCCCGTATAATCCATCTGGTGTCGATCGAAATACTCAGATGCGGCTGAATTGTCAAGTGCGGCAAAGTCCATCTTTTTTAGGTCCTGAAATGTCACTGTCAGGGCCACTGTCGGTCTGCTCAAAATTGCTGCGGCATTGGCCGTAAACAATGAGACCATCGTGACTCCAACAAAGATCCAGGCAATGCCTACCACCCTGCCCAGAGTCGTATGCGGTACCTTATCGCCATATCCCACGGTAGAAATCGTTACAGCTGACCACCAAATCCCATCGCCGAGGTGTCGAATTTGCTTTTCCCGTTCATGAAACCTGTGTTTGCGCTCCAGAAGCCATACGATTGTGGCGCTCGCAAGCATAAATGTGCTGAGGATGAGTACAATTTTTAGCAAACTCAGCAATATTGGTTTGTAGTACGTCTCGAACTTACCGTGTATGTGGTCTTTGGCAACGACAGTCACAATGCCCGACGGTGTCACGCCATGCGAAAAATCGACCATGGTTTCCCGTTCGGGTGTGACGGTGATTGCCCCGATCGCCAGGTCAAAAGTCCCTTCCCTCACACCTGACAGAGCTTCGTCGATGTCGATGAGTGTGAAATTGTATCGCATTCCAAGATCCTCTGCTACCTCACGCCAAAGATCTACCATGATCCCCTCAAAAAATCCTTCGCTCACTGCAAATCCATATGGCGCAGCATCGACAACCGCAACTTCCAAAATAGTCTCCTCGTCCTGTTGAGGATAGGCATGACCCACGCCTATGGTGCATAGTAATATCACCAACACCCAGTTCAGGAATATGCGTGCTGAAAGAAAATCTGTTATCATGTGCGGACAAATTATCACTTTTACCCGTCATGTCCGTTGATCTTACTCATTACATATAAAGACATACATTGGATGTATAGAATTATTCCGTTTTTCGCACTTCTCG
>QNFR01000277.1 GCA_003646405.1 Gammaproteobacteria bacterium | reverse complement strand
AGCCGCCCTCGCTCGGCGAGAAGCCTGCCACGGCTTCCTGCTGCGTGAGCAGCCCACGCAGCAGCTGGTAGAGCTGCGCGTCCTCGGGCGACGAGAAGCCCGTCAACTGGTCGGCGGGGTTGAACTCCAGCGTGCCCGCGCTGTTCAGGTAGGCGCTGTCGGCCGAGGTGGTGATGCTTGGCGTGACGTCCAGGCCGGCTGCCCGCATCTCCTGCCCGATGATGTCCTCGCCCGTCGCAGGGTCCCGCAGCGCGGCGGACATCGCCTCGTGGAACTCCTGCCGCACGGCCGCCGGCGCGCTGTGCAACCACGTCAGGACGCCCGAGTTGGCGCCCGGGATGTTCTCGGCGCTGACGATCGGCCCCTGCTTCGGATCCGGTTCGCCTGGCTCAACCCGCGAGACACTCGCGCCGTGCGGGTCGGCCTCGGCCGCAGCGGCTAGGAGCCGGCTGTCGGCTCCTCGCCCGCCGGAGTCGTCGGCGTCTTCGAGGACCCGCTCTCCGGCATCAGGTTGTTGCCGCGCGGCGGGCCCTCCAGGATCAGCCCCTCCTCCGGCATCCGATACCGCGTCGAGCTGCCGTCCAAGGGGCTCCCGTTCGCCGTACTGCTGGGTGTCGCCTCCTCGTCCTTCTCGGGTGGCTGCGAGCTCTTCGTTGAGGATGGACGCGACTTCACGCCGGAGACGAGCGCCCCGCGATGGATGGGGTGCCCCTTCGGCCAGCCCTTGTGCGGCGAGTTGATCTTCAGCGTTCCCATAGTCGGTTCCCTTTCGAAGCTCCGCTGCGTAAGCGGTCTCCTGGCTCACCTCGAAGTCCCCGTCGAGGGTCTCCGTGACGGCGGCCACTGACTCGATGATAGCCCGGGCCTCACTGTCCGTGAGGCCGGAGATTGTCATGAACCCCTCAGCCGTGCTGTGCCCGACGACCCGGTCGTTCTCCGCGTAGAGCGCCTCGTAGAAGGCGTCGATGTCCGCGGAGCGATACCCGTCGGGAAGGTGGACGATCACTGATTCCGAGGCCGTCAGGCCCGGCGCAGCGGCCTTCGCCACGATGAACATGGCCTCCTGGTCCAGCGCCTCCCCCAGGGCCTTGGCGACGCCCACAGCGGCCCCGCGGGTCTCGACGCGCACGGCGATGGACGGGTTCCCGGCGCCCTTCCAGCCGCCCCGTTGCGTGTGGATCTCACCGGTGGCGCCCGCCTCCTTCAGCACCATCGGCACGACCCGAGCGGCGACCCGGTTGCTCACGTCGACCTTCTGCTCGGGCGCCAGCTTGTTCCACGCCTGGACCGCCTTGCCGTCCCTCGGGTCGGGCGCGATCTCAACCGACACATCGGCTCCGCTCGGCTGCTCCGGGCCAACGGGCTGTGCGAGCACCGACGCGGCCTTGCCCGTGGTCGCCCCCCCGAAGCGCACTGGGAAGCGGCCCAGGAACTCCTGCAGCGGCATCCCGGCGCGGGTCGCCAGCGTCTGCATGGCGTGGATGTGCACCTGCGCCGAGAGCTGGGCGTCGCGCGGGCTGTGGCCGGCGGCGGCTGCCCCCTGCAGCGCGGCGGCGCGCAGCTGCTCGACCGCCTCGCCAGTGGCCGTCCGCTCCGACTCGATGGTCTCCAGGTGGGTGAGGGCCTCTTGCCGTTCGTCGCGGGCCGCAGACAGGCGCGAGACGCCCGGAGCCGGGCCGTCCGGCTCACCTGTCGCGGGCTGCCCCTCGGCCTCTGCTGGCCCCTCGTCGGGCTTGGTGAGGCTGTCCATCGCCTCGTCTTCGAGCCGCTCGATCTCCTGGTCGAGCGCGCGCACCTGGCGCTGCAGCTTGCGCTCCTCCTGGAACAGCACCGTGGAGGCTTCGACCTCCTGCTCGAACGACGCCGCGATGTCGTTCCCGGCCTGGGCCTCGGCCTCCGCTTCGGCCAGGTTCGCCCCGCCGGGGCGGAAGCGCGCGAGGCGCAGCAACGCCTCGCCGTCCGCCGTCCCTGCCAGCTCCTCGATGAACGACCCCAGCGGGATCTCCAGCGCGCCGGTCGAGGCCGCCTCGTGGTACTTGGCTGCGCCCTGGGTGGGCAGCACCCGCTCGAGCGCCTCCACCGGGCTCTGCCCCTGCCCTCGGAAGTGGGCGTCCCAGTCGTCACGGTCGATGGAGGCCGCCACGACCTCACCCTGCTGCCCGGCGATCTGGCTGGCCACGAAGTCGCGCAGCGCGGCGGGCAGCCGCTGGGCGGTCTTGGACTGAGACCAGGCGGTGACCGCACCCCGCACCGCCTGGGCGTCCTGCTGCGCTCGGGCGCGGCGTTCGATGCCCGCGATGACCGGGCGCTTGGCGGTGCGCAGGGTCGCACCGATCCCGATCTCGCCCACCGTCTGTCCCAGGCTGGCCACGCCCTCGAGCAGGGCCTCGGTGCCGTCCATACGGCTGGCATCGGCGCCGGTGGCCACGATCTGACCCAGGCCTTCGCCCACGACCTCGGCGGCGCTCTGAGCCACCACCTCGCGCCCCAGCGCCAGCGACACCGCGCGGCCGCCTT
>QNFR01000276.1 GCA_003646405.1 Gammaproteobacteria bacterium | reverse complement strand
TGCGAATCCGCTCGCTGGCAATCCACTTCGCTCACGTGACGACATGCAACGCGCCGTCCGCGATCTGGTCATGCCCTTGCTTCCGTTCTTCAGCGAGGGTGGCGCACGCGTTCGACTCGGAAGCTTCGCAGCGCTCTTTCCCCAGGCCGACGCCGAGTTCGAAGGCTTCGCGCGCCCGCTCTGGGGACTCGCCCCCCTGGTTGCCGGAGGCGGAAGTTGGGACCACTGGGAAAAATGGGTGCAGGGGCTTGCGTCGGGACCCGATCCCGATCACCCCGAGCACTGGTCCATGTATGAAGGTCCGGCGCAGACGATGGTCGAGCAGGCTGCGGTGGGACTCGCGCTTACGATGGTCCCGGAGATCTTATGGGAGCCCCTCGACGAAAAAGCGCGTGACCGGCTCGTCGATTGGCTAGGCCGGATCAATGAAAACGATCCCTTCCCGAATAACTGGCAATTCTTCCGGGTGTTGGTCAACCTCGGCCTCGAAAAAGTCGGACGCCCAACCGATGAAGCTGCCGTCGATGAATCGTTGGCGAAGATCGACTCCTATTATCTCGGTGACGGATGGTACCAGGATGGCTTCAGTCGTAGTCGCGACCACTATATCGGCTGGGCCATTCACGCCTACGGGCTGATCTATGCCTGGGCCCGCCCGGACGACCCACGATCGGCGACCTTTCGCGAACGGGCGAGACTCTTCGCGCCCGACTTCGAAACCTGGTTCGACGACAAAGGTGCCGTGTTGCCCTTCGGTCGTAGCCTGACCTACCGCTTTGCGACGGCTGCCTTCTGGTCGGCGCTCGTCCTCGCGAATGAGGAGGCGCTTCCGTGGGGACGAATCAAAGGCCTGCTGCTGCGTCATCTTCGCTGGTGGTCGAAATTCCCGATCTCGGATCGCGATGGTGTTCTCAGTCTGGGATGGACCTATACCAATCCATGGATGCGCGAAGAGTACAGTTCCGCGGGCTCCCCTTATTGGGCGCTCAAGGCGTTTCTTTGTCTCGCCGTGCCCGAAGATCATCCGTTCTGGGCGGCCGAGGAAGAAGAGCTACCTCCACTAGAGGCGCCGCATCCACTACCGCGTGCCGGAATGGTGGTCGCCCGCGATGACTGCCAGACCGTGGCAGTCAGTGGCGGGCATAACGCACTCGGCTACTTCAATCAGGGCGTCGCCAAATACGGTCGCCTCGCCTATTCGACTCGCTTCGCCTTCGGAGGAGACCCGGCCCGCGGTCCTGGTGACTCGACGCTCGTAATCGAAGATCGAGCGAATGAGCGTCGCTATAGCCGCGAGACCCTCGAAACTTTCGAGGTGCGCGGCACACTCGTCTATTCGAAGTGGCTCGCTCGTGAAGGCGTGACGATTCATACGGTGGTCTCCGCCGGTGCGCCGTGGCATCTGCGCGCCCACCGGATCGAAACCGACCGTCCACTGCGCACGTTCGAGACCGGATTCGCGTTGGGTCTCGTGGAACCCGGTGGCTATACCGAGGCCGCGACCGAGACGGAGCAGGCCGCAAGCTTGAGCTCGCCGCACGGCACGAGCACGCTGGTCGACCTCAGCGACGGCCGTGAATCCTCGGTCGTCGCACAGCCCCCCAACACGAACCTCGCCCATCCCTTTTCGGCCGTTCCCCAACTCACCGGCGAATTCGATCCCGGTGTGCACGACCTGCTCTGCGCCGTTGGCGCGATTACGGAGGACGCCGCCGTCGCGCTCGCGTGTGCACCGACCGACGTATCGGATCTGGTCGCCTTTCTCGATGAGGTCGCTTCTCGATGAAGCGCCCCGACGAACGACTTCAGGCCGGTCGCCGAATCGTTGGCATGTCGGCGATCCTGCTCCCCTTCGCAGACAACGGCGAGATCGATTGGCCGGCGTTCGAAGCCCATGTCGTTCGCACTCGAGACGCGGGGCTGACACCCGCCGTCAACATGGACACCGGATACGTTCAAGACATCGACGCCGACACGCGTCGACGAGTCCTCGATACCGCCCAGGCTCTCACCGCCGACTTTGTCGCCGGCGCGTTCGTGGCAGACGAACCCGGTGCGGAACTCGACGAGGCCGCCTACCACGGAGCCGTCGAGGAGATCGCCACACGCGGTGGCCTACCCGTTCTCTTCCCCTCCCACGGACTCAACGCATTATCCGGTCCGGATTGGGCCGCGGCCCAGGCGCGTATGGCGATGAGCTGGGACCGCTATCTCGCCTTCGAGCTCGGGTCGATGTTCGTGCCCTATGGACGAATCCACGATCTCGAGGCCTATCGGATATTGCTCGACATCCCGCAATGCCTTGGCGCCAAACATTCGTCGCTCTCGCGCGAACTGGAATGGCAACGACTCGAGCTACGCGATTCCGTGCGACCCGACTTCATGGTCCTTACTGGAAACGACCTGGCCATCGACATGGTGATGTATGGAAGTGACTACCTACTCGGGCTCTCGACCTGCGCTCCCGATGCCTTCGCTCTTCGCGACCGTTTCTGGCGACAGAACGACGCACGCTTCT
>QNFR01000275.1 GCA_003646405.1 Gammaproteobacteria bacterium | reverse complement strand
TGCCCCCCGGTGCGTTCGCGACGGGAACCCATCTCGACATTAAGGTACCCGATACCGTGGAAAGAGATTTCTTCGGGCCGATAAAAAGCGTGGAGACCGATACGTGCTACAACATGTCGGACAAGCATCTAAAGGAAATCCGGAGCTATGACGCAAACGGAAACCTGCTGGGCGAAATGGATTGGAACTACGACGGCGAACTCACCAGCTCCAAAACCAACTACTACAATGAACACGGTTGCCACACCGAGTACCGCTTCATCGATCACAACGATGGAGAAACCAACCACTGGGAAGTGATCCTCAGTCCATCCACCCGCCAAATTGCCAAACGAAACAAAAAAACAGGCACCACCGACCTCCGCACCTACTCCCCGGAGAAATACCTGCTTCATTACAAAAAAACGGATAAGAAGACGAGGCTCGTTAAGGCATCGCGCACCAAACGGCGAGAGGATAACCGGGAGACCGAATATACCCGGTTCGACCAAGGAAACCGTCCGCTCTACACCTACTACTTCCAGTGGGATGACCGCGGCTTCATCACCAAGGAACGGTTGCGCTACCATCAGGAAAAGAAGGAACGCCTACACACTTACGATTTTCTCAAGGTCGATGAACACGGCAACTGGACGCAGCGGCTCATGACCCGATACGATGTCGGCGGAAAGGAAAAAACCAAGGTTTCTGAAAAGCTAACGATTCGTACCATCGAATACTTTGAAGCCCCCCCCGCAGAGAACGAATTATGATTTCCCAAAAGACATTGCCCTTTCTCCTGCTCCTTCTAGCAACCTGTTGCACCGTATTCGCCGAAAAGACCAACGACGGCGAGGACGCCGTTGCAGAAGAACACAACAAGGAGGGTCTCGAGGAAAAGCGAAAAGAGGATTCCCTCATCCAGGCGCAGTTTGGCTATTCCTTCGACGATATCAGCGATAAGCTCGTCGTAATAAAACACGAAATGGGTTCGGGCAGCGGATTCATTGCAACCATGGACGGGAAGACCTATCTCTTCACCAACCAGCACATCATCCTCGGAGCCGAGAAAATAAGCTTTACGACCCTCTCCGGGAAAAAGCTTCGCCCTCGAAAAGTCGAACTTTCCGTCACCCGCGATATCGCCCGCCTGCTTCTTGCCGACGACACGGAAAGCTTCGGAATCACCGGTGAAATGCCCATGGATTCGCCGGTCGGCGTTTTTGGAAACAGCGATACCGACGAGGTTGCGACGAAACTCTACGGCACTGTCACCGGCGTAGGAGCCGAAATCGTCGAAGTTTCCGCAGACTTTGTTTCAGGAAACAGCGGAAGCCCCGTGCTGAATATCGATCAGGAAGTGCTTGGCATCGCCAGCTATGTCCGCAAGTCAGATACACACGCCATGAAGGAAGGGACCAAGTTTGAAAACAGAACCCGCCGCTTCTGCTACCGCCTTACCGGCAACCAGTGGAAGCCCGTCAATTGGAAACAGTACAACGACAAGTACGGCAGGTTCTACTATCAAAACACCTTGTTTACCGACGGGGTCATCGAAGTGCTAACCAATTGGGGCGATACCCCTAGGGACAGGATCAGCATTTCGGAAAATCCCGAGAAGAGCCTGGTCTCCTGGACCAAGTCGCACAACGAACTCATCGAAAAATATAGCCACAAAACCCGTATTTTTGCTTCAGAATATTCCGGAAGCCTCAAGAAACTCTCCGAGAGTTGCAGCAGCCGCGCCCGGCAAACCCGCCTCTTTTCGGAACAGCGCGAACTGACCGAGTATCTGCGCGAAGAACTCGATTCGCAGTCCGTTACGCTGGATTATATCGCCAAGCTCCTCGTTCGGATTAGCAAGAGGGCCAAGGACTACCGGTAGCCGCCAGCCTCCCCCCAACCCTTTGGAACCCGAAATGAAGAATAGCACACTCAAACGACGCTTCGGCCTACTGCTTCTACTCGCGCTTGCATGCGTTCCGCTCATCGCCGAAGAGGAAGAGGAGGAGGATAAGAAGACCCCTGAGCAAGAAGAACTTGAAAGGGAAGAAGCCCTGGGAAAACGACTCGCTGCGGAACAGGAAATCAAGGCGCAGTTCGAATATTCCTTCAACGAGATTTCCGACAAGCTCGTCACCGTAACCTGTACAAGCAACAGGGGGCGCAGCTTCGGCAGCGGCTTTGTTGCCACCCTGAATGGAAAAACCTATCTCTTCACCAACCAGCACGTCATCATCGGGGCGGACAAGATTAGCTTTAAAACCGCCTACGGAGAGACGCTTCGCCCCCGCGGCGTGGAGCTCGCCGCCTCGCGCGACATGGCCCGCCTACTGCTCGCCGACGGAACGGAAGGATTCGAGATCACCAGCAAAATGTCCATAGGCTCCCCGATCGGCGTTTTTGGGAACAGCGAAGGTGGCAGCGTTGCAACGGAACTCTATGGGAAAGTGACCAGTGTTGGCTCCGAGGTCGTCGATGTCTCCGCCGACATCGTTTCGGGCAACAGCGGAAGCCCGGTGCTAAACCTCGACCAAGA
>QNFR01000274.1 GCA_003646405.1 Gammaproteobacteria bacterium | reverse complement strand
GTCGGCCAGCCCCAGGCTGGTGTGCGTGAGGGCGGCCGGGTTGATGATGATGCCGTCGAAGATGCCGCGCGTTTCGCCGATCCAGGTGATCAGTTCCGCTTCGGAGTTTGATTGCCGGAAGTCTAGTTCAGCACCAAGTTGAAGCGCATTCATTTCGGCCTCGATATCGGCCAGCGTTTCGGTGCCGTAGATTTCCGGTTCGCGGGTTCCGAGCAAATTCAGGTTGGGTCCGTTCAGCACAAGTATCTTCATATCGTTCTCCAAGTCGAGGAACAGGTTAGTTCACTCCCCGTCCGGAAACAAGGATAAGTCGATTTGCTCATCGGCGGGCGCGAGGCAGGCGGGATCGTCGTTGGCGACCTTGTTGACGCGGCGGGAGACGGGACGGGCGGTGAGCGGAGGGGGTTCGGATGTGCAATCCAGATGCACGATCGTGCATCTGGATTGCACATCTTGGTTGGCAGAGAGCCAGCGATTCCATTGGTTGGAGGGGAGGATGATGGGCATGCGGTCATGGATGCCTTGCATGTTTTGGTCGGCGGCGCGGGTGATAATGACGCAGTGGTCGTCGCGCCAGAGACCGGCGAAGGCGAAGAGTGGTGGCGTTGTCCGGCTTCGCGAAGCTTCGCCGCGACCAGCAAGCTGGAAATAGTAGGGCTGCTTGTCTTTCCATTCGTAGAAGCCGTCGGCGGGGATCAGGCAGCGGTGGGCGGAAAGAAGATCCTTGAACATGGGGCGCTCGGAGAGCGTTTCAATGCGGGCGTTGATGATGGGTGATGTCGATTTTGGATGGTCGAAGCCCCAATGGCATTCCGTCACGTGGCCATCCGTTCGAATGATGGCGATCCTTTGCGCGGGGGCAATGTTGTAGCGCCCGTGGAAGAGCGGGGGTAGTTCGATCCCTCCGAGTTGTTCGAGCACTTCCTTCCGGCTTTTGGTTTGTGTAAAGCGTCCGCACATGAGGAGAGTATTGAATGGGCAGTGTTTTGGATCAAACGAGTAATGCGTAATTCGTAACATACGTATTGCGTATTGGATTCGCGTGCATTGGCGTTTATTTGCGGTTATCTTCTGTTCAACGGGAGGGTTTTCATGAAACTGGTTCGGTTTGGAGAAAGGGGAAAAGAGCGTCCGGGAGTTTGGATGGGGGATGGGCGGATTCTGGATGTACGCGCGCTGGCATTTCATATCGAGGACTATAACGGGCACTTCTTTGAAAACCATGGGCTGGATCAGCTCAGGATTTTGCTGGATGATCCCGGCGCAAAATACATCGATGCGGAGGGGGTGCGGCTGGGTGTTCCGATTGTGCGTCCGTCGAAGATTGTTTGCGTGGGGGCGAACTATGCCGCGCATGCGAAGGAGTTTGGCCACGATATCCCCGAGGAGCCGATCCTGTTTTCCAAGGCGACCACGTCGCTGAATGGCCCGAACGATCCCATTACAATGCCGGAGGGTGCGCAAGTCGTCGACAGCGAGGCGGAGCTGGCGGTGGTGATCGGCAAGACCGCTTCCAAGGTTCGGAAGGAGGATGCGTTGGATTATGTGGCGGGCTATACCGTGGTCAACGATGTCACCGAGCGGATCGTGCAGAAGGCGAATGGCCAGTGGTTCCGCGGCAAGGGCTTCGATACATTTTGTCCGATGGGGCCGTTCTTAGTGACGCCCGATGAAGTGCCAGACCTGCGCAACCTACGCGTGTGGCAAAAGCTGAATGGCGAAACGCTGCAGAACGGCAATACGGACGACATGATGTTCTCTATTCCGTTCCTGATCGAGTATATCTCGCAGGGTATGACATTGCTGCCGGGCGATGTGATCGCGACCGGCACCCCGCCGGGTATCGGATCAGCGCGCAACCCGCAGGTGCTGATGAGGCCGGGTGACGTGGTCGAGGTTGGCGTTGACGGGGTGGGGGTGCAGCGCTCCGAAGTGCGGTAGCCGGCTGGAAGCCGGCGGTACGGAAAAAGGGATCGCCGAGGCGATCCCTTTGCCATTCCCAACAACTGGAAACTAGAACTGGTAGCGGAGGGATCCGAACAGGGTGTAGTCGGAATAATTGCTGCCCCAGCGGGTGTCGAGGTCGGCGCGCAGTTCGAGGTATTCCGACATCTTGGCGGCAAGTCCGGCTCCAAGTCTGAGAATATCCGCTTCCGGTGCCTGGAGGATCATGGTGTAGTTTCCTCCGGTTCCGCCGATGAGGGTGTTGGCTAGATCCTCTTCTTTGGCATTGAATTCGTGCAGCCAGTGGGCGCGCAGCTCGGGTTTTAGGGTAACCTTGCCCATGGCCATGTAGATGCCAAGGTTGCAGCCGAGCGAACTCTGGAGATACAACGCATCGAAGCTATCCACCGAGCGGGCCACGGCGTTGGATGCTTCCTCGTCGTAGGCATCCTGTTTGTAGTAGTTGGCCAGCAGGGAGGCCTGCGGGGTGATGATCAGGTATTCTCCGGCAATCTCTTTTCCGCCGCCGAGATAGAAGGCAATGTTCCGGGCATCGTAGGAGGCGGTGGTGTCGAATTCTTCCCCCAGGGTGTTGTCGATGGAG
>QNFR01000273.1 GCA_003646405.1 Gammaproteobacteria bacterium | reverse complement strand
TCGAAGCACGCGGAGCAGCCTTGACCGCTGAACCGACCGAACGGATCGGCTTCCCCGCCGCCTTCCCAGCCACCCGCGACGCAATACTGCCCATCGTCGCACCGGTGGTAGCGGTACGACCGGCAACCGCGCCGACACCGCCAGCGATGAGAGCAATGTTGCCAACATCCTCGAACACGGCATCCACGATCCGGCCCTCTTTGACAGCATCGGTGATCTCACCGAACTCGTCGCGGGCATCTTTTAGGAAGTCGCCTTGATTGGCGATTGCCGACAGCGCATAGCTCGTCGGGTTGACAAACGTGTTGACCCGATCCGCGGTCCCATAGACCGACGTGGACAGGTCAGCAGCCAACGGCGTGTACTCACGGAACCCGGCTTGAACGTCTTGCAGAACGTTGCCCGACATGTCGCCACGCACAGAACCGCGGGCCACATCGACCGCGGCACGACCGGCACCATACGGGACGTAAGCGGCACCCTTCGCCAACTCGAACAAGCCTTGCGGCAACTGGGTTACCTGATCTGTCAGTTGCTTGAACAACGACCGGGACTTCTCTGTCGGCACAGATGGCGGGGAAGGTGTGAGATTGGTCCGGTTCAACCGGTTCTTGGTTGTGCCTCGCGGCCTAGCCGACGACAACGACGACGTAGTTTGCCGACGCGGTTTGGACGCAGACGGCAAAGTTGACGACGAGCGCGCTTGCGACGAGCGCCGTAAATCGAATCGTCCACCACCGACAGGATCAGCCACTCGTGAACATTGCTCCTAAGATCGCTGCCCGAACTGTCGGATAGCCCTGCTGGACCAGATACTCCGTGAACGCCTTTCTTGTCCACGGACGTTCGCGCCCTGTGTCCTCATCCACGTCGCCGGTAGTGATAGTCACTTCGGCGTCAGCCACCTGCGGCTCCCATTGCTCGTAGGTGGCATGCATGTTCGTCAACTCGGCGTTGATTTGCTGTACCGAATGACCATTCGGAAGCTGCTGAATTGTCGCCCCCCCACCAGTCAATTCGGTCAGACGATCATCAACAAATGCCCTGTCCTCATCCCCCGCGTCCTCAGCTTCCTGGCGGGCGGTGTCAGCCTGTGCCGCCACGTCACCTTCGCCACTCAAAATGCCGGTCACATCGTTGTATGACGCTCCGGGACTGTAAGCAGATCCCTCATCGAGAGCGCGTGCCAACACTTCTTCTGTGATCCCATAACCGCCCTGAACCAGTTCACCGGCAGCACCGATCAGACCAGACCGCATTATCCCCGGATCGTTGCCAAGAATGTCGTCCTTCCGCGGGTCGTACCCCGGATTGGCAAGCGACGCTTCACTGAGCAACGCCTGCTGTGCCGGTGACAGATTCGTACCGACCCCCACCGCCGATGGTCCTGCTGCGCCAACATCTTGCTGACCTCCCCAAAACTGGGATTGGCTCAGGTTGCCCTCCCGGAAGAACGGGGCGGCATCGTAAAGAGCCCGGTTGACCGCAGCACGTTCGACTGATTGGGCTGCGTTGCCGAGTCCGCTGAACAGAGAATCGGCAGATCGACCGAAGAAGCTGGACGGTCCGGCAGGCTGCTGCGGGACTCCAGGCTGCTCGACCATCCCAGCGGCAGAACCGGGAGCCATCAAGTTTTGCCGGTCAATTAGCTGCTGATCGAGATAGTCCTGATCCGACATAACCCCACCGGTTGGGACGGTCGCCGGAGGCCGGGTAACCCGCGACGTGACCTGGCTGTTCGACCGATCCGGCGCGCCACCCACGGAAGGCAGCCCGGCACGAGCCCGCGCTGCCGCCTCAGCACGTTTAGCGTTGACACCCCTCGTTACAGTGGACCGCGCATAGTTCTGACGCTGTCCGGTCTGTGCAATGGCGTCACCGATCGCGCCTTGCGCCGCTGCGATGTTGGCGTTTGCGATGGGTTGCGCCCTGTCCTGCAATTCGAGATAGGAGAGATTGTTGGAGCCACCGCCGCCACCGCCGCCACCGCCGCCACCGCCGCCAGATGCTGCTGCTGCACGAGCCAACTCTGCCTGACGCAACCGTTCCTCAGCCTCGAACTGGGCGAGCCAACGAGCCTGATCCGCCTGGATCGAATCGACCGCGTTGCGGCCCTGCTGTTGAGACATCGCCACGTTCATTTCGGACTGCGCCCTGATCGGTGCCGCAGCAAGAAACGCCTGATCCTTGATGAGCCCGCGGGAACCCTGAATCGCACTCGAATAGTCAGCCTCACGACTCTCGCGGGACGACATCGCATCCTGATATGCGGCCTGAGCACCAGTCAACGAGTTCTGCCGCTGATTGTAAACGTCCTCCGCACCAGACAACGTAGAAGCCATCGTCGCCCCCGAAGCGCCACGCTGATTCGCTGCCGCCATAGCAGAATCAATCGTGTTCGTCCGGTTCGCGGCCATATCAGCCTTCGCCGCCTCGTATGCGTCAACACCGGCCTGACCAGCCTTCGCCTGCGCCGCCAGCAGCGCACTATCTGTCTGTGGAATCGCATCAGCCATTAGTTGACCCCTCCGTATGCCTGGACTTGTGTAGCAAGATATGC
>QNFR01000272.1 GCA_003646405.1 Gammaproteobacteria bacterium | reverse complement strand
TAGATGCGATCTTCGATTAATTCGCCATTCTTATCGTATTGCCCAGCCGTGGGCCTCCAGCCTAATAGATCGGTATCAAGATCAACGCGCACGACTTTATAGGGTGCTAGGAAGCCATCATCAATGCCTTGCTTGAGGGAGTAGGTATAAACCGGGTCACCAAAGTAAGTAATGTTGGACACTTCTTCTGTTTCTTTTGGGGTGGCGGTTAAACCCACATGGGCGGCAGTGCTGAAGTAATCCAGTATTTCACGCCAAGCGGAATCGTCTGCCGCACTCCCGCGATGACACTCGTCGATGACAATTAGGTCAAAGAAATCAGGAGAGAAGCTCTTATAGGCTTTTTGTCCCTCTTCAGGGCCCGTGAGCGCCTGATAGAGCGATAAGAAGATTTCATAGGAGGTATCAACCTTGCGACCGGTAATTTTGGTCATGGCTGTGCCAAAAGGCTTGAAATCGTTGGTTTTGGTTTGATCGACCAGAATATTGCGGTCAGCGAGGAACAGGATCCGCTTTTTAATGCCAGCCTTCCACAAACGCCAGATAATCTGAAACGCGGTATAGGTTTTACCGGTGCCAGTCGCCATGACCAGCAGGGCGCGATCCTGCCCTTTGGCGATGGCTTCTACCGTTTTATTGATGGCGTGCATCTGGTAATAACGCGGTGACTTGCCACTGGCGTCTTCGTAGTAGTCTTGGGTAATCGTTGCCAGTTCTTGCGGTTGGTAACCTTTCCACTGCTGGTATTTAGCCCATAGCTCTTTATGGCTGGGAAATTGCTCCAGTGAGAGCTCTTGCTCTAACTGAGGTGATAATCCGGTTTTATCATGAAAGATAAAGCCGTCGCCGTTAGAGCTAAAGACAAAAGGGACTTCTAGCAGGTCTGAATAGCCTAGCCCTTGTTGCATACCCGCAGCAATCGGTAGGGTATTCTTTTTGGCTTCGACTACGGCTAGGGGCAATGGCACTTACTTAAGCTTATAGCACACAACGATGATCCCGCATTCGTTGTCTCGCCTGTTCGCGAGGTTCTTTTAACCACTTCGATGATTTCGGCCTTCGTTTACAGGCGCGCGGTTCGATGCGGCCGGGGCGGTTCCCCACTTTTCTCTGCGCAATCAGGAAAAACAACGCAGCGTAGCTTTCACAAGTGTGCCTGCCGTAGCCTACTCGCTGCCATTCCACCCATAGCTGCAGCGAGTGTTTAAAGCTGACCTCTCGCGGCTGCAGGCCGGACTCCCACGCCGCCTGCGCCATCAGTAATCGGATCAAGTTATACGCGAGCAGATATACCCACACCTCCTTCTCAACCATGTCCGGTGTCTGACATCTCAGCACATCCATGCCCAGCGTGGTCTTGATGTTGCGAATATCCAGTTCAACTTGCCAGCGTTGTGCGTACACTGCCTTCAGTTCATTCTTCGGCACGTCGCCGGGTTCCAGCAACGTGGTCACCAGTACCCGGCCCCCGACCTTCGCCTCACGCACAGTGAGCGTTGCCGGTACCGCCGCATATTCCGCCGCCGTCATCCACGTTGGCCGGGCTGGCTTGGTCCAGTCCACCAGGTGATCGCGCACGCCCAGTCGCTCACCGCAGCGAAAGTCCGTGTGCCGTGAGCCGTGCTGGGCAAATACCACATCAACCCCCAGCACATGGAGCTCAGCCAGCAGAAAATAGCTGCAGTACAGCGCGTCCGCTAATACGACATCGCCCCGCTCAAAGATCCCCTCCAAGCGCCGCAGTAAGCCCAGTTCACCTTGACCCTTGCCCGCATGCGTACCCAACTCCGCAGCCAGTATGGCACCCGTCGACAGGCAGGTTACCCCCACCATCCGGGCGTGTGGAAAACCCACACCTTCTCCCTGACTGGCGGGCTGTGGATAGCGCTCCTGATTCAATGCCGTGTCCGGCATCGACAGTCCCGTACCATCCACCAGCTTGACCTTGCGACCTCGCCACTGCCAGCCCTGATCGGATTGTGCGCACAACAAGCGACCCGTCTCGCACGCCAGTGTCTTGATCAGCGCCAGAGGCAATCGCTGACGCGCTCTGCAGTAACCCCCGGTGGCGATACTACGCGGATTCAGGCCTTCCACCATGCGCTGTGCCGCCCAGCGGTTGACTGCGGCCTGACACGAACCATCGGCATCCAGCACCTGGTTGATGAACATAGACAGCGCCACCGTCGGTGGATACAGGCGCTCGCGGTGCGCTGGCAAATGCGCTTCAGTAATCTCCAGAAGCTCTGGACCGGTCAAGACGTTGAAGTAATCTACCGCCCGGGCCTGATCCGCACATCGCGCGATTGTTTTTTGTTGTTGCTGTAAACGACAATTGCCTTTACGATCTGTCACAAGGTTGGCCTCTGGTTTGGTGAGTTGCTGTTTCGCAACTACATCTTACCAACTGGGGGCCAGCCTGCTCATATTTTTCCAACACCTGGAAGCTATTCGGAACGACTCTTACAGCTTAAGTAAGTGCCATTGGACCTAGAGGGGCAACTACAGTCATTCAGGTCCGAGACCGATAACGGTGGCTACCGGATGCATGATGATTCATTCCCGG
>QNFR01000271.1 GCA_003646405.1 Gammaproteobacteria bacterium | reverse complement strand
TACCCGCCATAGGCAATTTCACCAGATGGTCACAGTGTTCGCGCGTGAGGCGACGCAAACCGGCTCCTTCGGCACCCATCACCAGCGCCACAGAACCAGTTAAGTCGCTGTCATATATAGAGTTTTCCGCTTCCCCAGCGGCACCGTAAAGCCACACACCGCGATCTTTCAGGGCATCCAGGGTGCGGGCGATGTTAGTGACCCGCACGAAGGGTACGATTTCGGCGGCGCCGCAGGCAACTTTGCGGGCGGTGGGATTGAGGTCGGCGGCCCGGTCTTTGGGGACGACAACAGCGGTAACGCCCGCGGCCTCTGCGCTGCGTATGCACGCCCCGAGATTGTGGGGGTCTGTTACACCGTCGAGCACCAAAATCAGCACAGGACCATCGCCCTCGTCGACCGCGCGCAGCAGATCGGCCTCCTGCCACAGGTTGGATGCGGAAAACTCCCCGTGGACGGGGTCATCCAGGGTCTCTGCGATGGCGCCCTGATGCCGGCCTTTTACCTTTTCATCCAGGGCTTTACGGGGCTCCCGGGCGGTGGGGACACCCTGGTTCTGGGCCAATTCCAGCAGGGCGGTAATACGTTTATCCTCGCGGCCCTGCTGTACCCACAGGCGCTGCACCGACTTGGGATTTTGCCTCAGCAGGCTGTCCACCGCGTGGATTCCGTAGATGTAGTGCATAGTTACCTCAAATACCGGCCGGGGAGGACCCTGTCTAAATAAATTGCAGCATGTCAAAAATAAGCATGTTACCTACCGCGACCGCCGGGCTTGCGGGGCTTGCGGGGCTTTTTCCCGGCTTTGGACTTTGGCTTCGACCCGCCCGTAGATTTGCCCTGGCTTTTGGGTTTTTTCTTACCGGGCTGGCCATCACCCTTGCGGTGCTTTTTGCCTTTGCTCGAAGGTGAGTTGTCGATTAACTCCAGATCAATCTTCTTGTCATCCAGGTCCACCCGGGCCACTTGCACGTGGACGCTGTCGCCCAGGCTGAAGCTGCGACCGCTGCGCTCACCGGTCAGTCGCTGCCTGGCTCCATCAAAATTATAGTAGTCGCCGGGCAAGGCGCTAATATGAATCAGGCCCTCAATGTAAATATTCTCCAGTTCCACGAACAGGCCAAAACTGGTCACCGCGGCAATCACTCCGCCGAACTCGTCACCCACATGCTCCTGCAGGTATTCACACTTGAGCCAGGCCATCACATCCCGGGTGGCGTCGTCAGCCCGGCGCTCGGTGATGGAGCAGTGTTCGCCCTGGGCCACCATATAGTGTTCGTTGTAGGGAAAAATTGCCTTGGCGGGTATGGGCTGGGCACCCTCTACCCGAAGCACATGCTTGCTGTCGATATTGGAGCGCACAATATGGCGAATACCTCGATGCACCAGCAAGTCCGCGTAGCGCCGAATGGGAGAGGTAAAATGAGCGTAAGCCGCATAGTGCAGGCCAAAGTGGCCCTTGTTGTCAGGCTGGTACATGGCCTGTCTGAGGGAGCGCAGCATCATAGTCTGGATGACCGAGGCATCCTCGCGCTCATCTATCTGCTGCAATAATTCCTGATAGTGTTCCGGCGTGGGCTTCTCGCCGCCGCGCAGGTCCAGGCCCAGCTCCCCCAAAAAACCACGCAAATTCTCCAGCCGGTCTTCCCCCGGGCCCTCGTGCACCCGATACAAAATGGGCAGCTTGCTGGCTTCGAAGAAGTTGGCAGCAGCCACGTTGGCGCAGAGCATGCACTCCTCGATTAGCTTGTGGGCATCGTTGCGCACCACCGGCACAATGGCCTCTATTTTTCGCTGCTCGTCAAAAATGATGCGTGTTTCCACCGTGTCGAAATCGATGGCACCGCGCCTGTCCCGCGCCGCCCGCAAAACTTTGTACAGCTTATGCAGACGCTGCAGGTCGGGAACACGGCGCTTGTCCACGTCCGGGTGGCCGCCCTTTTCGAGCACCTCGCCTACCTGCGTATAGGTCAGGCGGGCATGGGAATGAATAATACTCTCGTGGAAGCGAAAACTGCGCAGCGCACCCAGGTCAGAGAGCTCCATCTCGCAGACCATCGCCAGCCTGTCCACCGCAGGCTTTAGCGAACACAGACCGTTGGACAACGCCTCGGGCAACATGGGCACCACACGCTCGGGGAAATATACGGAATTGCCGCGCATGGCAGCCTCTTCATCCAGCGCCGAATCGGGACGTACATAGTGGGACACATCGGCGATGGCCACCCACAGATGCCAGCTGCCGTTGCTGCGCTGCTCACAATACACCGCATCGTCAAAATCCCGGGCATCCTCACCATCGATAGTGACAAAGGCCAGCTTGCGCAGGTCTATGCGATGCTTTTTGTCTTCTTCGAGGGGCTCACTCTCCAGACGGCCCGCTTCATCCAGCACGGCATCGGGCCACTCCCAGGGAATACCGTGGGAGCGAATGGCCACATCAATTTCAAGGCCCGGATCCAGGTGGTCGCCCAACACCTCAATCACAGTGCCCCGCGCCTGGAAGTTGCGCACGGGGTAGTCAGTAATTTTTACCGTGACAATCTGCCCGGACCTGGCCCCACCTTT
>QNFR01000270.1 GCA_003646405.1 Gammaproteobacteria bacterium | reverse complement strand
TGCTTGGCATGTGGCTGGCCGAGACCGAGGGCGCCAAGTTCTGGCTCAGCGTGTTCAACGAGCTGAAGACCCGAGGGCTGGAGGACTGCTTTATCGCCTGTGTGGACGGGCTCAAGGGGCTGCCGGAGGCGATCGAGACGGTTTACCCACAAACACAGGTTCAACTGTGCATCGTGCACCAGGTCCGCAACAGCCTGAAGTACGTCACCTGGAAGGATCGCAAGGCGGTAGCCGCCGATCTGAGGGCCATCTACACGTCGCCGACCCTGGAAGCCGCTGAGGCCGCTCTGGTGGAATTCGCGGACCGGTGGAGTGAGCAGTATCCGGCAATTGTGCCGAGTTGGGAGCGGAACTGGGAGCGCCTGACGCCGTTTTTTGACTATCCGCCGGCGATTCGCAAAGTGGTCTATACGACCAATGCCATCGAGTCGCTGAATTACAGTTTGCGCAAGGTAATCAAGGGCCGGGGCGCCTTCCCGCATGATGACGCCATCAAGAAACTGCTCTACCTGGGATTACGCAACGTATCGAAGAAATGGACGATGCCGATTCGGGACTGGAAAGCTGCCCTGAATCAGTTCATTATCCTCTTTGAAGACAGGGTGCCTGTCTGACATGAACCGGCCATTTACACAGTTAGATTTACAACCCCCACAAAAACTGCATTCCTGGATGTTTGCCCTGCTAATCACTGGAATTTTCACGCCCATCTTGCAGAACCTTTTTCTGTAGATGCCCCCTGTACTTGAGGTTCCGAAGTAAAAATATCCGTAATAACAGCCTGCTATAACAGCGCATCCACCCTGGAGCATGCCCTGGATTCCGTGGCTGCCCAGGACTATAGCAACGTAGAGCATATCGTTATAGACGGCGCTTCATCAGACGGTACCCGAGATATTCTGCAAGCCAGGCCTCAGCACCAGTTGCGCTGGTACAGTGAGCCAGACAGTGGCATCTACGACGCCCTGAACAAAGGTATTAGCCGTGCGCAGGGGGATGTGGTCGGTTTCCTGCACGCTGACGACGAATACGCCAGTACCGATGTGCTGAGTATGATTGCCGGGTGCTTCACCGATCCCTCGGTAATGGCCTGTTACGGTGACCTGGTGTATGTCGCTCAACACGATACATCCCGGGTTATCCGCTATTGGCGCTCTGGTGCCTACCACCCGAAACAACTCAAATCGGGCTGGATGCCTCCCCACCCCACCTTGTATGTGCGCCGCGAACTCTACAAGAAGATTGGTGGGTTCAATACCGCTTATCGTATAGCGGCGGATTATGACTGTATTCTGCGCCTGTTCCGCACTATCGAGGAACAGGGTGGCCGGGTGGAATACCTGCCCACCGTGTTGGTGAATATGCGCACCGGGGGCGCCAGTAACCGCTCACTGAAGAATATTATCCAGAAGTCGAGGGAAGATTGGCGGGCGCTGCGCAGTAATCAGGTAGGTGGCCTGGGCGTGCTGGCTAAGAAGAATTTTTCCAAGCTTGGGCAGTTTTTCAGACGGGAGTAGTTCGGGTTTGCCAACGAATTATTGATAGCCACTTAAATATAACCAATGAGAAAGATGTGAAAATCAAACAGCAATTATTGGAATATTTTAGAGATGCCTGCCAAAAACGGTTCGGTGATGAACTTATAGATATCAAAGTGAGTTTATCTGTACCCCATCAGGCTTTTGTTCAGATTGTAGTGAAAACTGTTACTCCGCAGATCACAGCTTTTGGCGGAGATTTACAGCAGGAATTTGCGGAGCTGGGCCGTCATATCGATGTGCAGGTTGTTGCTGGATAATTGGGTACCCGTCGGGGGTCACGTCGGGGGTCAGGTCTAGCATTGAAGCATCACGTAGCCCGAATGTCGCATGTCTATTACCCCACTGATTTATCACCTGGATAGAAGTGGGTTGGTGCAAGGCGAGGTCGACAAGTTGATTCTGCGCAATGCCGCCAGGGGCATAGTGCCGGATGACATTATAGATCGCCCCAAAGCCGGCTTTGGCGCTCCCTACAGGAAATGGCTGCGCTATGACTTGCAGGAGCTGTGGCAGGATGTTACGTCCAGGGAGTCTATCGCAGCCAGGGGCTGGTTTGATTACGACGCCGTGCAGAACGTTCGCAAGGTGAGCCAGGCTGGGAAGGCGGATCTTTATATGTTGCAGTGGGCGATTATTACTGTGGAGCTTTGGGATCGGCAGTTTATTGATGGGGAGTGGGTTGGGGGCGCGTTTAGCCTTTTGTGTTTTTGGACACATTTGATGTGTTGCTTCTATGGAATGTTTGATACTGTTGTTATGTACAGTATCTTGGATTATTGCCATGAATACCACTGTCGATTTAGATTATCCCGCCTGTGCTGATGACCATCAGATGCTTGAACAGGAAATCACCCTTCTGGCCGGTCAGCTCAACGCGGGCGGTTACCGCCTGTTGCATCTCATCGCGAAGTTGGACGATAGCAAGGCCTGGTGCGGCGCCGGTACGGTGCGTTCCTGTGCCCACTGGCTGAACTGGAAATGCGGAATTGCCATGGGCGCCGCCCGGGAGAAGGTGCGGGTGGCGAACTGCCTGCGGAAGCTGCCG
>QNFR01000269.1 GCA_003646405.1 Gammaproteobacteria bacterium | reverse complement strand
CTTAGAACTGGAAGTAGATGAACGCACGGTCGTCTCCGGGGGCTACGAGGATGGAGAGAAGAAGGATTGTCAGCAGTATGCTGCGTGCCACCAACGGAAGCGCACTGAAGCGATTCTCGAGATCCGCATCGCGGAGGGAGAACTGCACGACGAAGGTCGCGGTCAGAACGAACAAGACCTGGCCGACATGCCAGCTGGTCACCTGGACCAGCTGGGAATCAGGCTGATCGAGCACGCCCCCGACCAGCGCCAAGACGATCTGGAGCGCATCGCCGAACGTCTGGGCACGGAAGAAGATCCAAGTCACCGAGATGAGCAGGAACGTGAAGAGCGCCATGCCCAGGCGTCGCATGCCAGGTCGCACCAGGGTGGCGGTGAAGTGCGGCCGCAGCAGACGTTCGATCGCGAGATAGGTTCCATGCAGGCCCCCCCACACCACGAAGTGCCAAGACGCGCCATGCCATAACCCCCCGAGCAACATCGTGAACATCAGGTTGATGTAGGTTCGGCCGATTCCGAGTCGATTGCCGCCGACGGTGATATAGACATAATCCCGCAACCAACTCGAGAGCGAGATGTGCCAGCGTCGCCAGAAGTCCGAGAAGCCGAGTGCTGCGTAGGGAAAGTGGAAGTTCTCGGGCAGAATGAATCCGAGGCATAGTGCTGCGCCGATCGCACACGACGAGTAGCCCGCGAAGTCGAAGAAGATCTGACCGGAGAACGCCAACGTGCCCACCCAGGCATCCAATGTGCCAACGGATCCCGCTGCGTTGAAGACGAGATCGGCGGTGGGTGCCAGCAGGGCATCGGCGAGAACGGTTTTCTGGAATAGGCCAAAGGTGAGCAGCGCCAGGCCCCAGCCCATCTGGCGCGCGTCCGCGCGCTTCGGCATCGCGCATTGCGGCAGGAACTCGGTGGAGCGTACGATCGGCCCGGCCACCAGCTGAGGAAAGAAGGTGACGAAGAGCGCATAGTCGAGGAAGGAGCGCGATGGCCGCGATTCACCACGGTAGATCGAGAGGGTATAAGAGAGCGTCTGGAAGGTGTAGAAAGAGATTCCCAGCGGAAGAATGATATCGGGCATCGCCGGCTCGTAGTCAACGCCTAGCGTCCTCACAACGCTTGCGAAGCTGTCGAGCAGGAAGCCTGCGTACTTGAAATAGGCGAGCAGGCCCAGATTGACCCCGAGACTCACGAACAGCAGACCACGACGCCGGGTCTTCGTGACCGCCGCCGCCATGCCCCGGCCGACGAACCAGTCCGTCAGCGTCGAGATCCATAGCAGGACAACGAACGGGGGATTCCATGCCGCGTAGAAGAGGTAGCTGGCGAGCAGGAGCTGGGTCTTCTTCCAGCGCCACGGCAGCGGTAGGTTGTGGAGGAGCAGTACCAGGGCGAAGAAAAGCAGGAAGGTGAACGAGTTGAAGAGCACGGAAAGAGTATGACTGCCCTTGCTGGGTGGGGCCAGATCGAAGAGGTCGAGACTGGATGCTTGGTCCAGTCGACAGAAGTCTGCTTCGGGCGCCGCTGCTCATTCCCGCCTGGCGGCGGGCCATCTATTTTCGGTGATTTGCGACGAGGGTGGGCGGTGGCAGGAGGGATTGCTTCAACCTCCGAACTTCGCCGTCGTTGACGAGGGGCAGCGAGTTCATTTCGCTTCTCCAGCGATCCTGTGCATCGTGTGAAATCGTTTCGAGTTCTTGATTCCGAGCGATTGCGAGCTGCTGGTTCAGCAGCTTCAATAGCAGATCGGCGACGCGACGATTGCCATCTGCCGCGAGCGTTTGGATATGCGCGAGCGCCTCTCCGCTCCGCCCCAGCTTCAGCAGGCTAGAGATCAGGCGGCTACGAGGGCCGCGTGCCTTGGGAACGAGTGCGACCAACTGCTCGTCGAAGCGGATCTGAGCGGAATAGTCACCGAGAAGCAGATGGATGATTGCGAGCTGATCGAGGATCTGGGGGTTTCCTTTCTTCGTACGCATGAGATGTGGGTAATTGGCTGGGAGCATGCGTCGATCTATGGCCCATCTCGTGTTTCGGCGGAGTACGACTCCGATATCGAGCCCCGAATCCAGATCGAAGGGGATACCCTCCTCCGCATAATACTCCGCGACTCGATTCAGGTTTTCGCGATTGTGCGGGGTGCGTCTCAGGTAGATCGCGTGGTCGAGGCTACGGTGAATGAGTAGCCATTGCGGGTGGGTCTCGAGGTCGGGGGTGGTGTAGAGGAACGTGCCGGAGGTTGGCGTTCCGGTACCGAAATAGAGATCGATCTTCCGGCGGTCGAGGACATCGGTGAATCGCTCATTCTGCTCGACGCCTTCTTTCTCGATGACCGCGAAGTAGTCTTGGAAGACATCCGGAGGAAAATTCATGCTCCCGTTCACGAAAGTCTTGATCCTGGGTTCCAGCCAATAGCCTACGAACCCGCTGGTGGAATAGCGTGCGAATAGATTTCCCTGCAGACCTGCCATGGAAAGAAGATTCATGCCTTCGATCGGGTAGGCGCTATTCACGTTCTGTTCCAGAAATGCGCCAATCCGGCCAGGCCGGAGGTTCTCTAGCATCCGGAGGGCTGGGAATGTTGCCATCACCGCGATGAAGAGAATGG
>QNFR01000268.1 GCA_003646405.1 Gammaproteobacteria bacterium | reverse complement strand
GCGGGGGTGGAGGGGGACGTGTGTGTGGTGTGGGGGTTGATTGGTCGCTCCGGCCCGGCGAAGACGCATACGCGGCGTTCGGGGTGAGCGCATCTGGTCGACAGGCGCCTCCTGTATAGTAGGATTCAACGGTCGCGCAGGCGCGGGAGGGCCGACTATGCGGTTGGATTACCTATTCCTCGACGGTGCTTCGAGCGACACGATGGCCAAGGTGCCGAAGTGCTCCCTGGATACGGGAGTAGCCCCAAGTTGGGTTGTTCTCGGCCATCTGAAGAACCAAGCGCCGGATCTCCTTCATAACACCGGGGCGACCGACACTATTGCGCGGATAGGTCCATTTCTCGGCGATGAGCCTTCGGTGCCAGCGCAAGATAGTATCTGGCGTGACGATGGTGGCGATCGCTTCCAGGACTCTCCGGCCAAGCGGTTTGCCCTTGGCGGCGAGTCGGCGTCGTTGATCGTCGGTGAAGAGAATCCGTTTGCCGCTCGATTCCAGCTGTTCCTTCAGAACCCGGTTCTCTTCGATCAGGTAGGAGATGGCGCGGGACTGCTGAAGTCCTACCCAGCCCGCAAAAGTAGCCAGGAGGAGCTGTAATTGGATTGTAGGAGTCATCTCAGCAGTCTATCAGGTGTGTCGTAAGTGACTATTCTGCAGTTCGTTCGAGTTTTCGGACACTACGCCCATGCGACCTTATCGGCCCCAAGTCGATGCGTCCAATGTAGTTGTGTGAGGGGCAATCGGCTTAATTACCGATTACGCGCAATCAAGCAGGGCTGGTAGTACAGATGGGTCGGTCGGATTCCGAGCGTCCCTCCCGATTATTACATCCGGCTGGCCGAGTTGAACTTACAGCCGCCTGGCTGCTGGCCTGCAATAATTGGGGGGCCACCTTTCGGTGGCCCCGATACTTGGTCACGCCGCCAGGGACTCGAACCCTGTTCCGGCTGACTGAGAGTTAATCCGGCGTGGCACTTGCCACGCGCGAGCCGCAGCGTCGGCACCAGGATCACTGCGGCTCAGAACCTCGTCTTCAGCGCACTCATCCCCACGGTCTCGTTGCTGATCGGCAGCCAGGTCGGGTTCAGCACGACTGCGCCAGCAAGGTCTTCACGGTCAGGCATCCCGCTCTCAGACCAGGGCTCGAGTGCCAGAGGAATCCTGCACCAGTACGGAGGATCAGTAAGCGGGCAATCCTCCAGATAGCAAGCCACGGTGCTGATCGAGCCATCGGGATGCCCAGACCCAGAGCTGTCGCCCGGCTGAAGCCCCCTCGTCCCGAGGACTGTATCGCTTCCGACGCTCGTGCCACTCATGTCGAGGTATGTGATGCGGAGTACCTCGAACGGCCCAGAACCTACGCATTCAGCACCGGACGACACCGCGTACTCGGTAACACCCTGGCCCTCGACATATGCCACGGTGCCGAAGCCCGGCTCCACACCAACCCTGAAGACACCGGGCGCAGTCTGCCCGAGTTCAGTAATCACAAGTGCGATCGATGCTCGTACGACGTGGTTCGTCTTCGCGAGCACCACGATGTCGAAGGGGTCGGAACCCGTGGAGATGAACCGCGCCAGTCCATCGCCGGTATCGCCATACAGGGAGATCGTGTCTTGAGCGACAGCCGAGGCCCATCCCCCGCTGATCAGGAATGCCCCCGTGAGAACGACTTGGGCAACTTTGCTCATCCTGAATCACCTCGTTTGCAGTGAAGTGTTTGCGCTCACCAGCGCCTGAAGGCCGTCACCGCGATTTCCAGCCCATGATTGAAGTAGTGGATCCGGAGCACCCAGTGTCAACCCCAGCAGGCCTGGGCCGCGTTGGCCCACGCGCACACCCGCACGTCATCCGCCTCCACAACCGGCCACAAATGTCCGAGGCTTCGCCAGATCGACCCCGAATGAAACAGGCTGCAAGCACAACCCACTTGTCAGTCGATGAGTCTCGATCGCACGATATGGGCGCCCATGGAGGCGACTGTCCCCGCAACAGGAGGCGAGTGATGCCGGGGGGCGTGGGAAGCGCAAGGTGTCCTCGGTTGGTGACAGCGGCCGCCAGCCCTGCACGAGTCCGATGCCCAGCCCGTCCCGATATGACAGAAATCGATCCCGTCGTGAATTGGTTTTGACCATTCTGCGATACTCTCGCGGTCGCAGCTACTCTGAGTCCGGCTCCCGCCTCCTCCACGCCCTTCGCCTCCCGGCGCCCGCAGGCGCCCGGAGGCACCTGTGTCCTGTACGGCTGCCCAGGTCGCGTCAGTCGCGTCAGTTCCGCCACGGGCGACCGGTCCCGGTGTCTACCGCCCACGTCGCCCCGCGGCCACCCTGCTGCACCGGATCGTGCGCGAGCATCTCGAGACATACATGGCCGGTGGGGGGCATGACGCCGGTCAGGCCCCGTACGTGCCCGGCTACGTCCGCACCGCGTTCGAGGAATACGTCAAATGCGGCATCCTGGCGCACGGCTTCGCCCGCGTGTACTGCGCTGGCTGCGGTCACGACTTTCTGGTGGCCTTCTCCTGCAAGGGCCGGGACATCTGTCCCTCGTGCGCCACACGCCGCATGGTGGAGACAGGCGCCCGCATGGTCGATGAGGTGCTGCCCCGGGTGCAGTT
>QNFR01000267.1 GCA_003646405.1 Gammaproteobacteria bacterium | reverse complement strand
GGTTCCAGTACGTCGGCTTGGAAGAAGTTGATGGTGCCGTCCACGCCGTTGCGCGCGGCATTTCCGTTGCACTGGTCAACGCAGACGGGGTCGTAGTCAAAGGCGTCGACTTTTGGAATGCCGAGTTTTATGGCGGCGATAGAGAGGATTCCACTGCCGGTTCCGGCATCGATCATGGTTTGTGGCTTCAGGACTTGAATGGCTTCTTCAAGGGCTTCGAGGCAAAATCTGGTGGTGAAATGCCCGCCGGTGCCGAAGCTCAGGCCGGGGTTGATGATAATATTGGTTTTTTCATCCTCTGGGACACCTTCCCATTCGGGTATAATACGCAGGTTTTTCCCGAGCTCCATGGTTTGGAAGTGGTGCTGCCAGAAGGTGGTCCAGTCCTGCTCTTTGTATTCTTTTGCCTCCGCCGCTTGGATCGGCAATTCAGCTGGTAACGCCTTTTTTGCAATCTTGGCTTCGAGAAGGGTGTCGAAATAGATTTCGAGCCGTGATTCCTCCGCATAGGGTTGTGTTACCTCGACCGGTTCTTTCCCTAAAGCTTCACGCACCCATTCGCAGACGGGTTCCGCGTCCTGTGTGGCGACCAGCAGGTTGAGCCGCCCTCCGTTGTTTTTGTTTTCAGTTGTCATTTTTTCTCTTTGGGTTGCCCGCTGGAAGCGGGCGGTACGGGGCAGAGCCTGCTGGAAGCAGGCGGTACGGGTGTATCGCCCGCTTCCAGCGGGCTCGAACAATTCGCAACGCGAATGCCCGCCGTGGCCGGATTGTTTCGGATATATTTCCGGATGTGAAGCAGTTCATCCAGATCCCGGACAATGTGGTCGTAGTACTCTTTTTTCCAGAAGGAGCCGCTTGTTTTCAATTGCCGATTAATTGAGTTGGCCGAAAAGGATTTCCACGAATGAAGAATGTCGGGGAGCGGGTTTTCGCCGAGCGGTCGCACCAGTACGTGCACATGGTTGGGCATGATGACCCACTCGTCGAGCTCGTAGCGGTCGCCATCGAAATGGGTGAGGGTGTCGGCCACCATTCGAGCCAGGTCTGGGTTTTTTAGGATGCACGATCCTGCGCCTTCATCGAGCCATTGGTCGACGCGCTTGGAAAAGAGTTCGCTGAAACGGGTGCTCTCTCTTTCCGAGTAGGGCGGGTGGTGGTGCTCTTCCCATTTTTGGCGCAACTCATTGTATTCCTTGATACGCGATTGCGCGATGGAGTCCGCGAGGCGGAAGGTGACGAAATAGGTGCATTCATCCTGCGTCCAGTGCGGGAGGTTTTTGCGGCGGGTTTGGTGGATTTTATGGTGGGGGTTGAAGCGGGTGGTTTCGGGGAGCCCGCTGGAAGCGGGCGGTACAGGACGGAGCCCGCAAGATGCGGGCGGTACGGGGCAAGGCCTGCTGGAAGCAGGCGGTACGGGTGTATCGCCTGCTTCCAGCGGGCTTTCGGCAGCTCGGGCCTTTTCCCGTTGGGTGGTCTGTTTTTTGGCGGTCTCCACCATTTCGAGGGTTTCGTTCCAGTTGTCTCGAAGGAGCTCCTCGAAGCGGGCAGTGTTTTCGTGCGGCGGCACAAATTCCGACCGTCGCTGGATGGTGCCGATTTGGGTGGCATAGCCCCAAAGGAGCTCGATGTAGCTTGCGCGGTTGCCTACATCGATCACGATGGGGGGGGACCCGCCCCGAAGCACGGGGAGGTTGGCCAGCAGGCGGGCCATGCGCCCGTTGCCGTCGAAGAACGGGTGGACGCGCACGAACGAAAGGTGCGCCCATGCATACGCCTCGATGGCTCGTTTGGCCGTGGTAGCGCCATCGAGTTTTTGGTTAAACTCTGCAAGCCAGCGCTCCATCAGGTGTGGAGTGTCGGAGGGGGAGGCATATTCCATGTAGATGGGTTTTCCATCCTTCATTCCGGTGGTTCCATTCTCCTCCCGCTTCCAGTTCCCGATGGGGCGGAGATAGTCCATCGCCGACTTGTCCATCACCGCTTTATGGAGGTCGAACAGGTCGCTTTCGGTAATTGAATCGACTTGAACCATTTCGTTGATCAGGTCGATGGCGCGGGCGTGGCCGTAGACTTCCTGATGTTCCCGCAACGGCTTTCCGCTGATGGTCAACCCATGCTCAAGTACCATGAGCGTTTCGCTCAGCGTCAGCGTGTTGCCTTCGATGGCGGTGGAGTCATGTGTCCAGACCGCCGCTACCTGCTGCATCAATGATTCGCGAATGTCGCGCGGGAATCCGTCGTAGAATTGTTTATGGGCCGGCTTTTTTTCGAGGCGGGTTTTCATGAACGAAAAGACGGCGTTGTGGGAGAGGCCGAGAGCATATCGTTCGTTCAATTCCGCCGCAATACGGCGATAGCTTGTGCCCTCTTGGAGAAGGGAGCGGATCTCTTCTTCATAGGGAGCCAACTTGGACTGGAATGGTTTACCGGGCATGATGTAACGACAATCCTCTCAACTCGTGCAACTGTAACGACAATATTGGGTTAATCAAGTAAATAAGTCGTTACAGATCGGCTTGATGCCGTGACTGGCGGGGAAGCCCGCTGGAAGCGGGCGGTACGTTCGTATCGCCGACATCTTGTCGGCCTTGTTCGGCGGAGAATTTTTTCAGGAAACCGG
>QNFR01000266.1 GCA_003646405.1 Gammaproteobacteria bacterium | reverse complement strand
GGAATGGATATGCGCAGCTCATCGGCGCCTCCTTCCCCCTCATAGTAGTCGGTGAGCCGCCGTCGCAATCTGCCGGCCTCTACCCGGACGATGGTGGTGGTCTGGGCGTCTGACGAGTCATTCTTGTCGAATACCTCGCAGGCAATCACAAAGCCCTTCAGCCGCTCGCCCCGACCGGCCAGTGTCTCGCTGACCACAAATTCCAGGAACCTGGACAGGCGTGGAACGTCGGCGAATAGCGCGCTCGCCAATACCTTTTCCAGCGCTTCGCTTATCAGCTCGTCGCCGGTGTCCTGCATTGTTTGTTCAGTGCTGGAAATACTCATTATGTCGCCGATTAAGCCATATAGGGCCGACTATCTACTGCAGTAGTTGCGAGTGATTATGTTCAAAAACAGGCGGTAAATATACCACAACACAAAAAGCACCATGCCTGTTTTCACTTAATGCCATATCGCCTGTGTAACCCAGGGTACGGTACTGGGTGTCGGGCTAATCATAGAGGCCACCCATGTAACACTGATGTAACCGTTACAGAACCGTGAGTTACTTGTATTGCGCCCTTGTTGGCAGCACCCTCATCGTATCAACCCAATGTTGACGCCACAGGTGGAAAAATGACCGAAGAAGCACAAGGCCCTGAACAAAGCAGCAATCCCGATACCGATGTGATCGCCTCAGATGGTGGCGACCAGGGGGGATTGCTGGACAACCCCGAGCGGCGCAGTTTCCTCAAACGTGCGGCCATAGGCGGTACCGGTGCGCTAATCGGTGGTGCCGCGACCTATGGCGCCGCCATGCACTCTTTGCAGGGCAGGCCGGTCGACGATTATCCCTCGATCGATGAGAAGATTTTCAAGCCCAAGGACCAGCGCGATGTGGTATTGAACTTTGTTTCCAGTAAAGCCCTCAACCAGAAGCATCCTGAGCGCAATGAACAATACAACCGCTTGCAAAACAAGGAGTTTGACTGGGTTGCCGGCATTAAGGACATGTACAGCAAGCCCTGGGATAACAGCAAGCCCGGTTATACGCAAATGGACCGGGCACTACAGAAGGCTGGCTGGGCACCCCTGAATATTGCGGGCAGCCGCGGCTCTGCCAACTTACAACCGGATACGCCCCTCAACAGTTGGGATCAGTCCGATGTGGAACAGGAGCAGTACCAATTCAGCAGTAAACAGGATGCCAGCAACGCGATAAAATCCGCAGCGCGCGTATTCGGCGCGGTCAAATGTGGCATCGCCCGGCGCGACAAGCGTTGGGACTACGACCCGTTGTATGACATAGAGAATGAGAAAGAGCTGTCCTGGGAGAAGGACTTCCCCTTTGAGCCTAAAACGGTGATCGTCATCCTGACGCCTATGGATTATGACTGTATTTCAACGGCTCCCGCGTGGACAGCAGATGGAACGGCGGCTGACGGTTATTCGCAAATGGGGGTGAAAGCCACCCAAATAGCGACGTTCCTGCAGGGTATGGGTTACCAGGCTGTCGGCGCCGGCAATGATCTTGGCAGCAGTGTGCCCTATGCCATTATGGCAGGGCTTGGAGAAGGCGGTAGAAATGGCGCGCTGTTGGCACCGGGCGTGGGACCCCGCGTGCGCATCGCCAAGATTTATACAGATTTCGATTTTGTCGAGTATGACGAGCCACACAGCTGGGGTATGACTGATTTCTGCCTGAGTTGCGGCAAGTGCGCCGAGGCCTGTCCGAGTGACGCCATTCCCTTGCCGGAAGATAAAAACGGTGGCTATGCTTACGAGCCCAGCTATGAATTCAGCGACGAGCCCGGCTATACCTGGAACAACCACCACGGCATCAAGAAGTTCTATAGCGATGCCAAGAGATGCTACAACTTCTGGGTGGAAAACGGCAGTGCCTGTGCCGCCTGCATCGCCAGTTGCACCTTCAATGAGCCCGATTACTGGCACCACTGGTTCATCATGGCGATCAACCCCGTGACGCCTTCCTTCCTGCATGCCGCGATGGCCGAAGCCCACCCTGCATTTGGCTATGGCCATACCAATGATCCGAAGAAGGCGGTGAAATTCTGGAAAAGCGGGGAGGGGATGCGGGTCAACACCGGCATGAAAAACAATATTGGTACGTCGAACAAGAGTTAGAGAGGCTGTAGAAATGGAATTAATGCAATGGTTTTTTATGGGTGTTCTGTTCACCCTGAGCGTTTTCGCCCTGGCCTACCTGTCCATGGTAGTCAGCCTGGCGTGGTACACCTGGGGTGGACTGATAGTGGGTGTTATCGCTGTGCTGTTCGGTATCGGCTGGGCAGGGGCCTCCTTCCTGGAGGGGTATCCACAGTCTGGTTCCATGGCACTGGCCATTTTCAGTGGTGGCGGCCTGGTGCTTATGACCCTGACATGGCGCTTCCTGGTCGCTCCCCTATTGGAAGAGCATGAGTAGAAGAGCAAGAATAATAGCTTGAAACCAGCGCCACAGCGCTGACAGGAGCATCATGTCACGAGATATCAATGTAGCACTGACTCCGCAGGAGAAGTTGGTTCGGGTGTTCGCCTACCTGTCTCTCCTGGTGGCTTTCATTGTTGGCCAGATCGCCAGCCAGACAGACTATGAGGCCTTGCTGCAGGGGCAGATGCCTGACGC
>QNFR01000265.1 GCA_003646405.1 Gammaproteobacteria bacterium | reverse complement strand
TCTACAAATCAGAGTAGAAAGAATCAGCACAAAGCCAATCAAATAGCAGTCTGGCTCCAGAACCTGCTGCAAAAATTCAAAACTCTTCCAATCGCCAATTGTTACAGAGAGATGTATTGCCTTCATTGACAAAAGAGCCAGAAGCAATATAACTGGAGTCACTATCATGTGGTTTTTAGAACCGGAAAATCATTATGAGGAGAATGTGACGCTATTAAGCCCGACATGATATTCATCATCATAGCCTCCGACCAATAAAAAAGGCTACCCATGGTAGCCTGTGTTATTGAATATATTGGTAGGCGCGAGTGGATTCGAACCACCGACCCCCACCATGTCAAGGTGGTGCTCTAACCAACTGAGCTACGCGCCTGCGAAGGGTGCGAAAGATACCCGATATCCGCTATTCGTTGCAAGCCGTCATTCGCGGACGCGGTCCGCTCCTACAGTTGTACCAATTTGCGTAGGAGCGCTTCGCAAGCGCGATTTCATTAATCAGGCAATCCCAGGTTTCCCGCCTGTATATGGTGAATCTGGTCACGGATGCGGCCTGCTTCCTCAAATTCCAGGTCCCGTGCATGGGTATACATCTGCTGTTCCAGCTGTTTGACCTTCTGCTCCAGCTGTTTGGGTGTCAGGCGACCGTACTGCACCAGCTCCTCGGCCACCCGGTCAAATGCCCGCCCGGAGGCACGCCCCGGCCCCAGCGCCCCTTCAAGGATATCGGTCACGGCCTTCTTGATACTGGTCGGTGTGATGCCGTGTTGCTTATTGTAGGCCAGCTGCGTCTCCCGGCGACGGTCGGTCTCGTCCATGGCACGGCGCATGGAACCGGTGATCTTGTCTGCATACAGAATCGCCTTGCCATTGATGTGGCGTGCCGCCCGCCCAATGGTCTGGATCAGGGAACGCTCCGAGCGCAAAAAACCTTCCTTGTCTGCATCGAGGATGGTCACCAGTGACACTTCCGGCATGTCCAGCCCTTCACGCAACAGGTTAATACCGACCAGCACATCAAACTCGCCCAACCGCAGATCGCGAATGATCTCCACACGTTCCACGGTATCGATATCGGAATGCAGGTAGCGCACTCGAACGCCGTGTTCGGCCAGATACTCGGTCAGATCCTCGGCCATCCGTTTGGTCAGGGTGGTCACCAGCACCCGGTCACCGACCCCTACCCGCTCACGGATCTCCGATAACAAATCATCCACCTGGGTAACCGCAGGACGCACTTCTATTTCGGGGTCGATCAGTCCGGTGGGCCGCACCATTTGTTCCGCTACCGCATCGGCGTGCTCATCTTCATAAGGTCCAGGCGTTGCCGAGGTATATATTGTCTGCGGTGCCAGCGCCTCAAACTCGTCAAAACGCAACGGCCGGTTGTCCAGGGCCGAGGGCAGTCGAAAGCCGTACTCGACCAGATTCTCCTTGCGCGAACGGTCACCCCGGTACATACCCCCCAGCTGTGGCACGGTGACATGCGATTCATCGATTATCAGCAAGGCGTTGGTCGGCAGGTAATCAAACAGTGTCGGCGGTGCCTCCCCTGCCTGGCGGCCGGAGAGATAACGGGAATAATTTTCAATCCCCGAGCAATAACCCAGCTCGGCCATCATCTCCAGGTCAAACAGCGTGCGCTGCTCCAGCCGCTGCGCCTCGACCAGCTTGTTATTATCACGCAACTGCTCGAGACGTTGCCTGAGCTCGACCTTGATATGCTCCATGGCCCCAAGGACAACCTCGCGGGGCGTGGCATAGTGGGTCTTTGGATAGATCGTCAGGCGTGGCACACGCCGCAGCACCTCGCCGGTCAGCGGATCAAACCAGGCCAGCGAGTCAATCTCATCATCAAACAATTCCACGCGCACGGCTTCACCATCGGACTCCGCCGGGAAGATATCGATCACCTCGCCACGCACCCGGTAGGTGGCCCGATGCAGCTCAACGTCATTCCGCGTGTACTGTAACTCCGCCAACCGCCTGAGTAATGCGCGCTGGTCGGTTTTCTCTCCGCGCACCAGATGCAGCACCATCTTCAGGTAAGCGCGCGGGTCACCCAGGCCATAAATAGCCGACACCGTGGCCACGATAATGGCATCCGGCCGCTCCAGCAGGGCCTAGGTTGCAGACAATCGCATCTGCTCGATGTGCTCGTTGACCGAGGCATCCTTCTCTATATAGGTATCCGAGGCAGGCACATAGGCCTCAGGCTGGTAATAATCGTAATAGGAGACAAAATATTCCACCGCATTGGATGGAAACAGCTCATGCATCTCGCCATACAGCTGGGCCGCCAGGGTTTTATTGGGCGCAAGAATCAGGGTCGGCCGCTGCGTGGCCTGGATCACGTTGGCGACGGTGAAGGTCTTGCCGGAGCCCGTCACACCCAGCAGGGTCTGGTGAGCCAGACCGTCCTGCAAACCCTCGACCAGCGCCTTGATTGCCTGTGGCTGGTCGCCGGCCGGTTTATTCCCGGATTTCAGTTGGAATTGTTCGCTCACGGGCTATTATCGGGTAGCTGACTTTGAGTATGATTAAAGACCAGCAGACTGGCCATTGGTTAATAAGGATACCGCCTTGGACAAACTTACACTTGCGAACCGGATACAACGCGTCAAACCCTCACCTACGCTCGCCATCACC
>QNFR01000264.1 GCA_003646405.1 Gammaproteobacteria bacterium | reverse complement strand
CTGGAGAAGAGAAAGAGAAAAGGGGACGCTACCCTTTTGTGAGAGTAGAAAAGGGAGAAAGAGAAAAGGAGAGAAAAGGGGACGCTACCCTTTTCAGGAGAAAAGGGGACGCTACCCTTTGGTTCCTTAAAAAGGGTAGCGTCCCCTTTGGTTCCCTTTGCTTCTGTTCAGCCTTCGGCAGCGATCTGGCAAGCCGCCTGGATCAACAACTCATCCATCTTACTGCGCACTTCAGTGGCACTGATGCCGCAAGCGGCAAGATCATGAGCCACCTTGCGCAGCACGTCTTCATCACCTGTTTCTTCCAGGTCAGATGTGAATAACTCGACACGATAAGCATTGAGTTCTGTGCTCGTCAACTTGCCCAGTTTCGCCCCGGCCCATACCGCCAACAAACGATTGCGCCGCGCGACAACCTTGAAGCTAAATTCCTCATCGCTGTTCAACCTGGAAAGGACAGCTTGCTCATCGGCCTCCGCTACACTGAGCGGTTCAACAGCGGATTCTTCGCCGCCGTGGCCTCCGGCAGCCGCTGCCACCGCCTCGGCAACACGCCTGTGTACCATATGGTCCAGCGGCGAGGGAATCAGTTGCCCGGAGGGCGCCGCGAGCGAAATAGCCTCAGCCGCCGCCAGCAACATTGCATCGGTAAAGCAGGTGGCATCGGCATCAAGAGCGCCCCGAAATAAACCGGGAAAGGCCAGCACATTGTTGATGTTCTTGCCGTCCGCTGCGAACAGGGCGCCACTTTCCAGCGCCAGATGGGGTTCGATCTCAGGGTCAGGATTGGACAATGCGAAAATGATCTGGCCGGTGCGCACCCATTCCGCTTTGATCAAGCCGCGCACGCCAGTGGTCGCTATAACCACATCGGCTTGAGCCATCACCTGCTCCAGATCAGCAGGGACGCCACCAATAGATTCCAGCCGCGACTGTGCATCACTGGATAAATCAGACCCGAGAACGCGGGATACGCCATAACTGCGCAACAGGCGCACAATACCCAGGCCTGCCGCGCCCAGCCCAATTTGGCCCACCGTGCAGGTCGACAAATCCACACCGCTGATTCGCGCCGCACTTTGCAAAGCAGCGAGCACCACCACGGCGGTACCGTGCTGGTCATCGTGTAACACCGGGGTGTCGGGCAAGCGCTCAATGAGCCGCCGCTCAATATCAAAACACTCCGGCGCGGCAATATCCTCCAGTTGAATGGCGCCAAAAGACGGTGCGATGGCCGCCACCGTTTCAACAATGAGATCCGCATCCTTTGAATCGATCAGAATGGGCACACCACTAATGCCGCCAAAAGTGCTGAACAGGGCCGCCTTGCCTTCCATCACCGGCAGACCCGCTACCGGGCCGATATCGCCCAGCCCGAGGATAGCCGTGCCGTTGGTGACAATGCCCACGGTCCGAGGCAGGTTGGTATAACGCCGGGCCAGCCCGGGCTGCTGCTGGATCGCCAGGCATACTCTTGCAACACCGGGGGTGTAGACATCGTTGAGCACCTGACTATCCTGGAATGCGATGCGTGACAAGGTCCGGATCTTACCACCGTCATGGAGATCAAAGACGCGGTCGGAAACACCGATAACGCTGGCGTTGGGCAGTGCGTTGACCCGGCTCGAGAGGACACTCTCACCCTCGTCGTCCAGTTCGACCGTCAGCTCCCAGGTGGTCTTGTCCTGCGTACGATGCAGCGCATTGAGGTCCTCCACCATCAGGCCTGCCTCGCCAACCGTGGCCAGCACCTTGGCCAGACTTCCCGGGGAGTGCTCAACTTCTATCAGAATAACCTGTGGAATTTTCATAAGCTGGATTCTTCGTGTAGTGACGCCGACTTGTTCGCGACATCATAGGACAGGGTGGCTGTACCATCAAGCCTGCCCGAGCATCCCTCCAGCAGCTGAGTTGGAACGCGATAATCGTTCGAGTATTTCCAGTTCCAATGCGCTTTTTAGCATCGTCAAATCATCCCTGTGGACAGACTCTTCCTCCCCCAGCGAATTAAGCGTCCTGACCAGGGAGGCATAGTCACCACACAGGGAGAGAAATTCTCCGTCCTCATCTGCTTTGGTCAACAGTTTGTCGCTCAAGTGTGGAAAGCGCCGTGCAACAGCTTCAGTTATTGCGACGGGCAGCACCTCGGGCATTTGATGTGGCATCTGCTTATTCATCACCTTATTCATCACGCCTCCACTTTCCGCAGTCGGGGAAGACCGGGTGAGGCGCTCGATAGCGACACTCACAGGCTTGACCTTGCGGATTTCCACAAAAGACTGCACAAAATATCCGCACACCAGCAACAACATAAGGAGGGAAAGTGCCAGGCTGAACTTGTACTGCCAGGGTTTCTGCTGCTTTTTTTTCTTCTTCACCACAACGTCACTCCCCGTCACTTTTCGCAATTATCTCTACTTTAGAGGACTCGGCAGCAGGTATCGGTTTACGCTTTTTCCCGCCAAAAAATTTATTGCGAATACTGCGCCGCGCCCGTACGCCCTCGTTGAGGAACAGGCCCACAGGACAAAACAGGCGGCACCAGAAACTGGGGACAAAAAACGAACCCAACAGCGCCGCCGGCAGGATATACCACTGGATACCCAGCCCCTCCAGGGAAAACATCATGGCGAAGGGTTCGTAGGAGCCCAGT
>QNFR01000263.1 GCA_003646405.1 Gammaproteobacteria bacterium | reverse complement strand
CAAGCACTGGGTAAAGACGCCATTAAAGAGCTGCTGCCCATACAACCGGGCGACGTGGCCGCCACCTACGCCAATATCGACGATCTGGAGGCGGATGTGGGCTATCGCCCCAGCACGCCCACCGAACAGGGCATCGAGCAGTTCGTGGCCTGGTACCTCGATTACCACCAGTAGTTCACCCGGGAGTTCAAGATGAATGTTGTGATGGTTGGAGCGGGTTATGTCGGACTGGTTTCCGGTGCCTGCTTCGCCGAGTTTGGCGCTAATGTGGTCTGCGTAGACAAAGACGAATCAAAAATCAACGCCCTGAACGAAGGCGGCATCCCAATTTATGAGCCGGGTCTGGATAAGCTGGTAAAGCGAAATACCGAATCCGGCCGCCTGAGCTTCTCTACTGCACATCAAGGCTCATGATCCGGAAGGCATGGCTGAGGCAAAGGCCTTGTTGCCTGACACGATTCAGCTTGTTGATAACATTGAAACTGCTGTGCAAAACGCAGACGCTATTGTACTGCTGACTGAGTGGAACCAATACAGGGGATTAAACCTGGGTAATATCAGGTCTGCCATGCAGGGGAACGCCTTTGTAGACCTGCGCAATGTCTACGAAAGGGATCTGGTGCAACGGCACGGATTTGTCTATACCTGTGTGGGCCGCTAATTGTAAGCGCCAGAATATTAACCCGAGAGGCTCAAGGAGGATCCGCAAATGCCTTTGTCGCATTTTGGCGACATATTAACTCGTTGTTTTTATTGATGATTTAATATTAACCCTATTTTTTGTCTGCAAAATTATACACATTAGCGACAAATTACCGGTAATTTCTCATCTCGCCGCCATAGCTCAGTGGCTGCCTAGCCATAAGTCATTGCTTTTTAATGCTAAATATTATTCTGGCTCGTTTCTTGTATATACTTCCCTGTCGAATCCATACGGTGGCTACGAATAAGCTGGCGATGGTAGCACATACGGGGTAGTCATTATGTCAATTGTATTCAAACTGAGCCGGGATCCCCAGCTATTAGAGCAGTACTATGATCTGCGTGAACAATGTTTTCGGGCAGAACTGGGTCTACCCGACTTTGATGGCTCTGAAGAGGAACAAGACCGACAAGGGCAGATACTTCTCGCGGTTCAGAATGGCCGCTGCATTGCTGGAGTGCGTATTTCTCCTAATGTCTCCCTGCAGAGTCAAGTTCATCAATTGGGGCTGAAGCAGGAAGCCTGCTGTATGTGGGAGCGCTTCGTGTTCGACCCTGCGGTGCGTACGGTGCAACTGATACGCGAATTCATCGCCTACCTGATTGAAGTTTCCCGGGAAACCGGCTTTCACCACGCCATGGTATTGAGTTCACTGCGCAACGCCCGATTTTACCGGCTGTGTCACTCTGCACTGGGCGTCGGCTTCCAGATTCACCGCCACGTGCCGCACTCTGCCCAGGGCGCATTTGCCGGCCTGGAGCACTATCTTTCGGTGTCAACTTTGCAGGATGCCCAGCCATTGAAGGTCGCCACGAATCCACAGCTGCCGTTACGCCATGCTAAAGTGCGGAGCTTGCGCTAAGAAGCGAATTACTGCGTAGTCCACTTGCTCACGGCAGCCTCACTTGTCATCTGAATCAGGCGACTTGTCTCCGGGTTCCTCGCCAGGATCTTCATTTGAACCAGGTGAATCACCCGCGGCATCCTTGCCGGAATCCCCGTGTTCCTCCCCCTGCAATAGCCGCGTTTCAGACCGCGCCAGCTTTGGATCCGGCTGACTGGTGTAAGCCAGTTCCCCGCATATTAACTCGATTGGCCAACTTCAGCTGGGCTCATTGGGGGGTCCGTATATTTTATCCGCTGTGAGATGCTACCATCACTGGAGATTCGCTTTAAGCGTACTGTGTCACAGTATCGCAGAAATATTACAGGAGATATTTAATGGTAACGCTTCAGGACATCTCGCAGATCATCGGTGAAGTACTGCAATTGGGTTCTAATGCAGATAATTTCGATAGCGACACGCCACTTCTGGGGAGTGTACCCGAATTTGATTCCATGGCGGTGGTATCTGTCCTCACAGCGGTAGAGGACAATTACGGTATCGCAATAGACGATGACGAAGTGAGTGCGGAAATCTTTGAAACTGTGGGGAGTTTTCTGGAGTTTGTCAAGGAAAAGGCGGGCGGTTGAGAGTAATTTAGTCTGGGGCAGAAAGCTGTGATCTCACCTACCTATATTCCTGTACCGGGCGGGGCATTGTATCTGGCCCCGGTGGCGATGGCTCATGTCGGGGCTGGGTGTTGCATGTCCCCGCATTCGCCGAAGAAATGAATAAAGCCCGTCCCATGGTCAACCGTCAGGCGCGATTGCTGGCTGAGCAGGGGTATTGCGTGGTGGTCCCGGACTTGTATGGCACCGGAGACAGTAGTGGTGACTTTGGAGAGGCGGACTGGGCGCGTTGGTGTGATGATATCACGGCCACTTTACACTGGATAAAGAGCAGTGGAGGCCAGTCAGTTTGTCTGTGGGGTTTGCGCCTGGGATGTTTGCTCGCATCTGCCTCGTGCACGGCCCGGGCCAGCAATTCCTTGCCAGTACCGGTGGCGCAAATTGGCTGTAGTTGATGTTCAGCCTGCGCCGAGTCGTTGCTAATGTGGTACTAACAGGCGGTAATTCACAGGCGGTAATTCATAGTT
>QNFR01000262.1 GCA_003646405.1 Gammaproteobacteria bacterium | reverse complement strand
ATCCTTGTTTCATCTTAGTCCTTGAATCAGGTCTGAGAAAGCCAAAGTCAGGATGGAGATAATCCCTTACACCCCGTTAGGAATTATACAAACATACTATAAGCTTCTAATCAAGTCTATTTCGCTCTATTTCGTGTATATTTCATGATTTCAAAGGAGGGGAGGGGAGGGGGGCAAAATAATTAGGGGCAAAATAATGGGAGGGAAAGGAGTGCATGGTCTTTTCCTTTGGAGGGTGATTTCGTCTGAATGTGGTCCTCTTTGTCTTTGATCTTCGTCCCTATCTTTGTCCGCATTCATCTTTATCGCGATCTTTGTCATGATCTTCGTCGACAAGGATCGTGACAAAGATCAAAACAACGATTTTGGTCGACAAAGATTGCGACAAAGATGGGGACAACGATAGCTGGACACAACTCAGGTGCTGGCGAGATAGTAGATTCAGTGGTTTTCTACTCAGAATCGGCGCGTAACCATTTCGAGCGCCTTGTCGGAATCAGCAGCGATATCTTCAGTAAGGGCATTGATGTTCGATGTGTGAGGATCTTCGCTGAGGAAGAAGAGCAGGCAGTTGCGCAGCATCGCCATGGTGGCTACTGTGTTGGGATTGCGGCTACGAGTCTTATCTTCCAGCAGACAAGCGTCTTTGCGCCAGTGGTTGCGGATTTCGATGCCGCCCCAATGACCTCGAATGTATTCGAGCCACTGCTCAGGGGTCATGCTGTCGACTGGCCGGGAACTGAGATAATAGCCGGGAAGACGATCCTTATCCTCTTTGAATGCGGTCGAGTCGCGCCGCACTTTAATCACTGTTTCCACATGCGGGAAATTGACGTCGAGTGGGTCAACTGGCCTCAGTGTAATGTCGTGTTGGTCTATTCTGCCGTGGGCTTTTTGCGTACAGGCAAAAGGGGGGAGAGATTCCTTGTAAGTTTAGCAGCCAGACGATGAACCGTCTTCTGGTTGTCCTTGGCCTGCAGGATAAAGTCGCCGCCTCTTTGAACGATATCATTTGCGGTCTGGCGTTGACAGTGGAGCGCATCAGCGGTGATGAGAGTATTACTCAAGTCTGTTTCTTCGCGGATCATGCGCTGGGCCGCCTTGATTTCACAGTCTTTGCCTTCGCCTTCTTTCTTTGAAGCCTTGGTCATGGATCGGGGAACCCCGGTGTCATGATCGACCAGGCAGACCACGCCAACAGTGTTGCGAATAAACTTGCCGTCAAGAGCCAGCGCCGTTGGTAATGTGCCTGAATGTTGGGCTAACCACTGGCTGAGGCATCGAGCGAAGGCTTCGACATCCAGCTTGCGCAGCAGGTTGTAGAATACCTTGTATGAAGGAACCTTGCGATATGAACTGTCAGAACTGAAACGCGGCAGTCCCAGATCCTTACGCTGATCGTTACGAAGGCGGTTGGCAAAGCGAACGATCTGCACCAAATTCTGATGTCCACTGAAAATAGCCATCGCCACGATCGTAAGGATAGATCCGATATGGAATGTACGGTTACTGGCTCGTGGATCAGGCGCTTTGCAGAGTACCTGGTGTAACGACTCGATCTGTTTCTTCTGTAGCGGCAAGACTCCATCCGCGTCGCTCTGGGCTCCCTTGCGACAGACCTCCGGCAGGTTCATTGCTCTGAGCAATGCGGGCGCATCCTTGCACAGTTGGCGCACCCATAGCTTCTTGGGCCGATTGTTGGGTACATAGAAGTCGGCCCGATGCCGTGAGTAGCCCTTTGTCAGGCCCAGTGTCTGCCAACCAGAGGCTTTGTAACAGGTTCCCTCATAGGCTTCGATATCGGTAAAGGTCTCTGCCAGTAGCGGCTCATATCCGAAGGCCTCGAACCACAGGCGCGGCAGTTCACGCACGACGCTACCCAGAATGCGTGATGCCAGATTAGGATGTTCACCACGTTCAGCAAGCAGTAAAAAGCGACGATTCTGCACAACGAGCTTTTGCCTCTGTGCCCGCTGCGTTGGGGTCCAGCCAATGAATTCGTCTCGATCCTTCAGGCGATAGGCGGCCGATCCCCACATCAGCAATCCGACCCATTGACCGTCAATCTCAGCCACCATGCGCATCGAATCACCCACCGGACGACTCTCGCCCAGATAGTGGTAATCTCCAAGAAGCGAATCAAATCGCTTGTGCTCCTTGACCATGATTACTCGAATTTCCAGTGACTTACCGCTCAGGGATGAGGCCTCTGAACGCCGACTCCGTTGTTTCTGAATAGTTTTCATCAAGTGTAGACAAGCACATTGACCGCCAGTTGTCCACACAAAAGTGTTCTTCTTGAAAATAAAGGCTAATCAACCCTCAAAGGAAAAGACCATGATTCTAACGATTCTTTCTTTGTTTCCTTCGTTATCTTCTGTTAAAACTCTTTTGAACCTATAGTAAAGGAATATTCATGAATACACGGCAGATCATCACATTACAGGCCCTTCTCTTCATATCGTCGACCTTCTGTTTTCAATCAGCATCAGCCACCGATTGGTGGAAACAATATGGCCCGCAACAAACCGTGCGGGAGAACGTATTCACCTTCACAGAAAAACCTGCCGTGAAGTATCAGGGAAATGATCGGTATGACATTACATTTACCGTCAAGGCATACTGCGATGTAACCGTGGGGCTTGTGGATAAAAAAGGAAAGATTATCCGGCATCTTGCCTCAGGT
>QNFR01000261.1 GCA_003646405.1 Gammaproteobacteria bacterium | reverse complement strand
GGCGGGGCAACGTGGGCCGGCAGCACGAGGGTCGGGACATCGTGGAGCGAAATGTGGCCCATCTGGAGCAGACGGGTGGTGGCGACCTTGACGTCCCCGCGCGCGAGGCTGAAGTCGCCGGCAAAGTCGAGGATGATCGGCTCCGGTTGGCCATCGATCTTTCCTTCAATCGCCAGGCCGTGGCCGGGGGCTTTGACGATCTTGGCGATGTCGAGCAGTAGATCCGTATTGGGCGTGTAGGGTTGGCTGGCCGAAAAGTGGATCACGTTGTTTTGCAGGTCGAACTGGACATACTCAAAGCTCCGCAGGTTGTCGTAGCCCACGATGGCATCGATTTCAGGTTCGCGGATCCCGCGGGCCAGCGGGCCGAGCGATCCCCGGGACATGCGGATGTAGAAGGGCATGTTTTCGATGAACAGGTTGTCGATCCGCATTTGGGTGATCACGCCGGCGTAGGCGTTCATGCCTCCGGTATTGTAGCTTCCGCGATAGGGCAGCACCTGGTCGTTTATGCCCATGAAGAAGGCGCCGAAATCCTGCGAGGTCGAAAATTCCAGCCAGGAGACGGGGGAGCTGGTGTCCACCAGCGCATTCATCCGGTTTCTTTTGGAGCGGCCGCGCATTTTGATGACGGGAATATGGTCTTCGATCATCTCCGCAGAGGCAAAGTGGTTGGGATGCAGGCGTCCGCGGCCGGCATAGGCGATGCCGCCCTCCACCGGGAAGATCGCAAACCCAAATTGCTGCGGTGCCCGGACATGCTCGAGGCACATCTCCTGTTGCGTTCCGGAAAGAGGTACATCTTTTTGCTCCCCGTTTTTCGAGACGCAGCCCATCAACACCAGGCTGAATGGCAAGAGGATTGCGGTATTTCTTAAAAGGTTCATGTGGGATCTCCCTTATTTTGCATCGTTGATGGATGGTATCCGGTGGTCGTAGGTATCCAGAAGCAACAGAATGTCCGACGGGTTTTCCGACAGGAAACCATAAACAAATTGTCGGTCAGTGCAAGCGTCAGGCTTGTGCCGCGCGCAATGCCCTGCGTTTCATAGTTCCAAATCGGCCAAACCGCGTGTTTTCCCATGAACGAGAGCCCCGGCGCGCGGCTATGTTCCAGCTTCCATCGCAGCCATGGGCTGCGCCATCCGACCCAGTTCACCGCAACCCACGCCTTGGTCTTTCCCGCATAGCGCAGGGGAATGCCTGCCACGGCGATTTCCGATGGAGCGACCAGCTTGATCCAGTCGGTGGAAGCCAGCAACGCCGCCACCGAGTTGCCCGCACCCAGCGCCTCGTCGAGCTGGGCGCACACCGGGCTTTTCAGCAACTCTTCCAAACTCTCCGCCTTATGCTTGAAGGTGGCCTGCGCAGGGATCGCATCGTAGACCGCCCCGGGAATGAACGGCTGGAAAAAAGCGTATCCAATCGCCACCGCCGCAAAAACGGTCCCCAGCACAATTGTTATTCCGAATTTTAGTTTCCTTTTCATCGATCCTGATGGGTAGGCAGAATAATTTGGAGGCAGAATGATTGCTTCCGATGCGTATAGATTTGATTATTCTGCCTAAAAATCATTTTGCCTAAATTCCTGTTGCTAGGCCTTAACCGTTCCAACGATATCGGCCGCTGAATGGTGCCCCTTTTGCTTTAGATAGTCCTCGATGCCGTCGATCACGCAGATAGCCGTCGAAGGATCCGTAAAGTTGGCGGTGCCCACCGCCACGGCAGTTGCACCCGCAAGCATGAATTCTATCGCGTCCGCCGGTTCGTAGATGCCGCCCATTCCAATGATCGGAAGTGTTGTCGCCTTCGCCGCGTCCCACACCAGCTTGATCGCGATCGGCTTGATCGCCGGGCCGCTCAGTCCGCCCGTGCGGTTGGCCAGCTCCGGCTCGAGCGTTTCGATGTTGATCGCCATGGCCGGGTAGGAGTTCATGATCGAAATCGCATCCGCACCGACTTCCTCCGCTGCCTTGGCAAATGCCCCGATATCGGAAACATTTGGAGCCAGCTTCGGGATGATCGGCTTCTGTGTTTTTTCGCGCACCAGTTCGACCACGCGCGAGAACGAATCGGTATCCGTTCCGAAGGCCGAACCGCCCTCTTTTACGTTTGGGCATGAGAGATTGATCTCGTAGGCCGAAACCGTATCTTCTCCGTCGAGCATTTCGACCACGGTGCCATAGTCCTCCATGCTCTTGCCCCAGATGTTCACGATGACCGGAACATCGTATTGCGACAGGAAGGGAACATAGTTGGAGATAAAGCCTTGCGCGCCCGGCCCCGGCAGGCCGATGGCGTTGAGCATGCCGCCGCGCGTCTCGAAGGTCCGCGGCGTCGGGTTGCCCAGCGTTTTGTCCGGGCCGATGCCCTTCACAGTAATCGCGCCCAGCCGGTTCAGGTCGACCAAGTCGGCATACTCCGGCCCATAGCCGAACGTCCCCGAAGCCACCGTCACCGGGTTCTTCATCTCCATCGAACCAATTTTAATACTCAGATCAACACTCATTCTAAAAGACCTATTTTTGAACCACGAAATACACGAACCACACGAAATTAAACCTGCTTGGCTTTCGTGTATTTAGTGTATTTCGTGGTTATTCCTCCCAAAGGATTTCACGCGACTCAAAGACGGGTCCATCCTTGCAGCAGCGCGCCCATTCCCAGCCATCGGCGGTCTTGCGCTTGATC
>QNFR01000260.1 GCA_003646405.1 Gammaproteobacteria bacterium | reverse complement strand
GACCAGTATACTGCTCTTCCCTCCGCCACGGATAATTCCACCGCCTCGGGATTCATCCACGCGAGCATTAACACTTCCCCGGTTTTCCAATCCTGGGCAATGGCTGGAATCAGCCCCTGATCATTTAACTTCAGTTGTTGGGAAAAAGCCCTGGTGTCTGTCATGAAATAGCTCCCTGTACGGGCGCATTATGCCACAGGCAGGGGTTGGGTACATCAGCCGCGATTGTCCGCGCGCCAGAACAGAACAAGTGCCAGGCCGGCCAGCGCCCAGGCAGTGGCGGGAATGTCCCCCAGTTGTAACAAGCCCCCGGGCGTGGCGGAGATTGCAGCAAACACCAGAGCGACGATTGCCGCCGTGCGGTAGCCGCGCCTACGTCCGCCGCCATCGCGTTGCTGCTGTAGCTCATCCAGGCGCTCGTGCTGAAGATTTGATCGCTGGCCCAGTTCGCGAGACTGCTGCAGGCTCTCCATCACGGCATCCGGTAATTGCGGGAGTTGCTCCAGCCAGGATGGCGCCTGCCGCTGCAGGCGTTTGAGCATGCTGTCGGGTGAGTACCTGTCCTCGACCCACCTCTCCAGAAAGGGTTGCGCGGTATCCCACAGATTCAGCTCGGGGTAGAGCTGTCGGCCCAGCCCCTCTATATTGAGCAGGGTCTTTTGCAGCAGGATAAGCGAGGGCTGTATCTCCATGCCAAAACGCCTGGCGGTCTGGAATAGGTAAATCAATAGCTGGCCAAAAGAAATCTCACTTATTGGCCGTTCGAAAATGGGTTCACACACAGCGCGCATGGCAGATTCAAAATCCTGCACACGGGTCTGTGGCGGTACCCAGCCACATTCCACGTGTAACTGGGCCACCTCGTGGTAGTCGCGCCTGAAAATCCCCAGCAGGTTGCGCGCCAGATAGTACTGGTCTGAATCGCTGAGGGTGCCAATAATGGCGCAATCTACAGCGATGTAAGTCGGGTCCGCGGGGTCTGTGGCGTCGATGAAAATATTTCCCGGGTGCATATCGGCGTGAAAAAAACTGTCGCGAAACACCTGGGTGAAAAATATTTCAACGCCTCGCTCCCCCAGTAGTTTGAGGTCGGTACCTTTCTCACGCAGCACATCCAGGGCGGTAACCGGGGTCCCGGATATTCGTTCCATGGTGTAGACGTTGTGACAGCTGTAGTCCCAGTAGACCTTGGGTATGTAGAGTACCGAGCTATCCTCAAAGTTTCTTCGCAACTGGGAGGCATTGGCCGCCTCGCGCTGCAGGTCCAGTTCATCGAGAATGGTAATTTCGTAGTCGGCGACGACCTCTAAGGCCCGCAGGCGCTTGCCGTCGGGCAGGTACTTGCCAATTAGCCTGGCGAGGGTAAACAACAGGGCGATATCCTGCCGGATAATAGGCTCGATGTCCGGCCGTATCACCTTTACGACAACGTCTTCTCCTGTGTGTAGGGTGGCTGCGTGAACCTGGGCAACCGAGGCAGAGGCCATGGGGGTGGCATCGAAACTAGCGAACACTTCAGCCACAGGGCTGCCCAGTGCCTTCTCGATAATGGCGATGGATTGCTGCTGCGGAAAAGGGGGCACATCATCCTGCAGCTTGGCGAGTTCGTCCGCCAGGTCCTCGGGTAGCAAGTCCCGACGGGTGGACAGCATCTGGCCAAACTTGATAAACACCGGCCCCAGTTCTTCCAGACTGCGTCGAATCCTCACGCCCCGTGGTAAATTCGGTGCTGTGCGCAATTGCCAGGGAATAATCCTGAATAGGGCGCGCGGCACAGGAGACAGCGAGTCTGTGTCTACAAACTCGTCCAGCCGATAGCGACTTACGACGCCCAGGATTTTTATGATGCGGTTTATTCGGGACATGAGCTGGCATTGTAGCTTGATTAGTATGGTTGATCTATTGCGCAACCAGAATCGTCGTTGTTGCGGTTGGTTCTCAGGGTTGGCTGGCGTTCCGACTGCGGATTATCACCAAAACAACTCCCGGCTAGCAACAGATCAAAGCTTCAGAACTTGAACATCCGGATCCCGGTTCTCGCCCGCTTCCGACATGCGATCCAGATAATCCTGCCACCACACATCATGCTTCGTACACAACTCGTATAGATAAGCCCAGGAATAGAACCCAGTATCGTGATCATCATCGAAAACCAGCTGCAGTGCGTAGTTGCCCACGGGTTTGATAGCGGTGATATTGACGTTCAGTTTGCCTGTTTGCAGCACCTCCTGGCTGGGGCCATGGCCGCGAACCTCTGCGGAGGGCGAGTAAACACGCAGGTACTCGCAGCTCAGGGAGTAGCATTTACCGTCGCCATACTCCAGTTCCAGTTGCCTGGATTTGGTATGCAACGCGATGCCAGTGGGTCTTGGGTCAGTGCTATTCATACCCAGAGAGCCCTAGAGAATAAAGCGCGACAGGTCTTCATCCTCGCTCAGCTCCTTCAGTTGCTTGTCCACGTACTCTGTGTCGATAAGGAGCACCTCGTCACTCAGCCCTGCATCTGCGGCGGTGAACGATGCCTCGTCCAGTAAGCGCTCCATAACTGTGTGCAGGCGGCGCGCGCCGATATTTTCTGTTTTCTCGTTTACCCGCCAGGCGGTTTCGGCGATGCGACGCAGGCCGCCCTCGTCAAACTCTATGCGCAGCCCCTCGGTTTCCAGCAGGGCCTGGTATTGCTCGGTGAGAGAG
>QNFR01000259.1 GCA_003646405.1 Gammaproteobacteria bacterium | reverse complement strand
ACTCAATGGCAGTTGGCTGGACGCGGAGTTCAAGGACTACAAAACCGACGAGGGTAATTTCAAGGGCAATCGCCCCATTCTGGCTCCGGAGTATACCGCCAGTGCCAGTCTGAACTGGCATTCCCCGTCCTTTGGCTGGGGCGCGTTGGGTGCGAGCTTATTATCGAGCTACCAGAGTGAGGTGTTTTTCACCGTACAAAACACCGATGACGCCCACCAGGACAGTTTCTACCGCCACGATGCCCGCGTCAGCTATTTCACACCTTCAGAACAGTGGCAACTGGATATTTTCGTGCGAAACCTGATGAACGAGGAGTACCGCTCGTTCGAACAGGATGTGGGCGCCGGCCTGGTCTCACGCCGGGGGCAAGAGCGTTTCTGGGGCGTTGCTGCAAGCGCGCACTTCTAAAGAGCGGAACAAGCAGTGTTTCGGATCAATGCCATTGGCCGGTATTGTCAGGTTAACGTAAGCCATGGGATAGACTCATCCTTACTCTGACGTTGTGGTATCCATGCGCCAGGATGGTAAATGCAATACAAACTCCACTGCTGCGTGCATTGCTGGGGCTGTTGTTTGCGGCGGTTGCGCCGCCTTTAAATTCACAACATGAATAGCAAAGATATTTCCCATTTATTTTATTTATGGGTAGATGGGCACTACTATACCCGGCAGCTGATGAGACAGCCGTGCCATAAGATGGTACAGCCAATCGTCCTTCATATTTCACTACTGAGTATCACGAGGTATCCCCATGTCAGACTTCCAGCAAGATATCGACGCTATTACCGGCTTACGTGCCAAATACGGCGGCGCCTGGGACGATATTAGTCCCGAATCCGCTGCGCGTATGAAGATGCAGAACCGGTTCAAGACCGGCCTGGATGTCGCGCGTTACACCGCCGCCATCATGCGCAAGGACATGGCTGACTACGATGCCGACAGCAGCCAGTACACACAGTCCCTGGGTTGCTGGCACGGTTTTATCGGTCAGCAGAAGCTGATCTCCATCAAGAAGCATTTCAGTAGCACCGCCAAGCGCTACCTGTACCTGTCCGGCTGGATGATCGCTGCGTTGCGTTCTGAGTTTGGCCCGTTGCCCGATCAGTCCATGCACGAGAAAACAACGGTTTCCGGACTCATTGAAGAGCTGTACACCTTCCTGCGCCAGGCTGATGCCCGTGAGTTGGGCGGCCTGTTCCGTGACCTGGACGCCGCCCGTGAAACTGGTGATGAAGTGGCTGCGCAAGCCGTGCAGAACAAGTTGGACAACTTCCAGACCCATGTGGTGCCCATTATTGCCGATATCGACGCCGGGTTTGGTAATGCCGAAGCCACCTATTTGCTGGCCAAGAAAATGATCGAGGCGGGCGCCTGCGCCATCCAACTGGAGAACCAGGTGTCTGATGAGAAGCAGTGTGGTCACCAGGACGGCAAGGTCACCGTTCCCCATGAGGACTTTCTGGCCAAGATCCGCGCAGTGCGCTACGCCTTCCTGGAACTGGGTGTGGACGACGGTGTGATCGTCGCTCGTACCGACTCCCTGGGTGCCGGCCTGACCAAGCAGATCGCGGTAACCCACACAGTGGGTGACCTGGGTGACCAGTACAACAGCTTTCTGGACCTGGAGGAACTGGAGCATGCCGATATGGAGCACGGCGACGTTATCATTAATCATCACGGTAAATTGATGCGTCCCAAGCGCCTGCCGTCCAATCTGTACCAGTTCCGCAAGGGTACGGGTGAAGACCGCTGCGTGCTGGACAGCATCACCAGCCTGCAAAACGGTGCGGACCTGTTGTGGATTGAAACCGAGAAGCCCCACGTTGCGCAGATCGGCGGCATGGTTAGTCGCATCCGCGAAGTCATCCCCAACGCCAAGCTGGTGTACAACAACTCACCGTCCTTTAACTGGACATTGAACTTCCGCCAGCAGATCTTTGATGCCTGGAGTGAAGCGGGAAAGGATGTATCCGCTTATGATCGTGATGATCTGATGAGTGTGGCTTACGACGACACCGAATTGGCTGCTGAGGCTGATGAGAGGATCCGGACCTTCCAGGCCGACTCCGCCCGCGAAGCAGGCATCTTCCACCACCTGATCACCTTGCCGACATACCATACGGTGGCCCTGTCTACCGACAACCTGGCCAAAGAGTACTTCGGCGAACAGGGTATGCTGGGGTATGTCAAAGGCGTGCAGCGCAAGGAAATCCGCGAGGGTATCGCCTGCGTCAAGCACCAGAATATGGCGGGCTCCGACCTGGGTGACGAGCACAAGGAATACTTTGCCGGTGACGCCGCGCTGAAGGCTGGTGGTAAAGACAACACCATGAACCAGTTTGGTTGAGTTCATGGTGGTTTTTGGTGGCACCGGGTAGTACTGCTAGCCACAAAAAACGGGCGGGTTCATCCCCGCCCTTTTTTCATTGCGTATGTGGGGACAGACCGGGAAAAGAATGGAGACAGTTTCGTGGAGTGTGTACCAGGCACCGCTATCAGAAGGTTCCATTTAGGAATGAATATGATACATTTTGCCTGAATCATTTCTATGGGCTGGATGAGAGAATAGCGGGGGCTCTATGCGTTGGGACGATATTGGTAAACAGGTCTGCTCTGTGGCCAGGGCCCTGTCTGTGGTCGGCGAGCGCTGGACCATGCTGATCATGCGCGACGCCTTTCTGGGGACCCGTCGTTT
>QNFR01000258.1 GCA_003646405.1 Gammaproteobacteria bacterium | reverse complement strand
GCTCGTCCGCTTCCTGGCCGTTCTCGATGACGCCGCGTCCGGCGAAGAGGACGACCCCGACGAACAACAGCGCGTGCAATCCCGTGCTCAGAGCGAAGCTCCGTTGGGTGCTCTGCCTGCGGGCAATGGCGACCTGCATCATGGGCGATCGGCCTCCCTCGTATCGCTTGTCGTAGCGATGGCGATCTGAGGGGCCTCGGCCAGTTCCAGCTCCGCGATGACGCGTTCGACTTCTCCGTAGAGCAGGTCACGGTCCGCACGAACGAGGGCGATGGCACCGGGGAGCTCCAGCAGGGTGGCCTCGGCCATGGGTCGGAGTTCCTCGAATGTCACCTCCACGTCATCGAAGAAGAACTTGCCGTCGATCGTGCACGTGACCTCCATGCGGTCGGAATCCTCGACCTCCTGGGCCCGCGCGAATGGCAGCTCAACGGGATGCTCGCTGTTGTCCAGACCCGGTGCGATGATCATGAGGGTCAGGACAATCACCAACGACACGTTGATGATCGGAGCGACATCCGTAGTACGATCGACCTCAAGCTTTTTCAACGGCTTGCCCTCCGGGTGTCTTCGTTCATGTTCAGGAGCGCAAGTGCCCCGGCCCCGCTGGCCTTGGCCACATCGAGGACCTCGACCACCCGACCCAGCTCGACGTAGTCGCTCGGTACGATGACTACGGTCTTGTCTTCGCGCTGGGCGAGCATTTCAACGAGCACGCCGGAAAGATCCGCGAATTCGACCTGTTTGCGATTCACGGTTACACCCTCCGGCTGGACCGCGATCGTGAGCAGGTCATCGTCCTTGTTGTCGCGAACTTCGCGTACGAGGACCTGGTCGCCACCTTCGCCCTCCGTCGCCTTCACGTCGATGCCACTCCACATGATTGTGGGCATCGTCACGAGGAACACGACGATCAGCGTCGTTGTGACGTCCGCGAGCGGCGTCACGTTGGCGCCGGTCACCCCGCCGAGTTCGATGCGCTTTTTACGTCGGAGAAACATGGTGCTCAGCCCAGGATCTCTGCGGGGGTCATCGGACGCTCGGTGCGGGCCTGCGGTGCCGGCTCGACGTAAACGGGCTCCGGCGTCTCCGCACGGGGAGCCGGACGCGCGGCAGGCTGCGACGGGCGCTGCTTCTCGAGCTGCACGAAGAACTCTTCGCGGGCATCTTCGAGCTGGGCGATCCGGGAACGGATCACGCGCACGAAGGTGTTGTAGAAGACGGTCGCGATGACGGCGACGATGATACCGGCCGCGGTCGTCGTCAGGGCCTCGGCAACGCCCATGGCCACGACGGCGCTGCCGCCGCTGCCGGTGCGGGCGATCGCAGCGAACGCGCGAATGATGCCGATGACCGTCCCGAAGAGACCGAGCAGCGGGGCGATGTTGCTCATCGTGCCGAGCACATTGAGGAAACGCTCCATCTCGACCTGTTCGAGTTCGATCGCAGTGGTCATCCGCTGGGAGAGCTGGTCACGGGCCATCCCCCAGTTCGTGATGCCCTGTTTCATCACTCGCGCAACCGCGCTCTTGCCGCTGCGGCACATGTCGAGTGCACCCCGCTCATCGCCCGAGGCGACCTTCGGTGCGAGCTTCTTCATGAACTGCCCGGCATTTGATGCGTGGCGGTGGAAGTACAGCGAGCGCTCCACGGCGAAGGCCACGGTGATGATGCTGCAAACGAGCAGCACGACCATCGTCGCTGATCCCTGGAAGAGCTCGAGGAGAGAAAGATTTCCGATCATCGCACGGATCCTCTGGGTTGAAGTGGAACCACGGACTAACGTCCAGCGGCCTGCTCTTGACGGATGAACTCGATGCGCCCCTCTGCCATGCCCACCCAATCCTGGCTGGCACCGGAGCTTGCGATTTTCTGGTAGGCGGCGAGCGCGGCGTTCCAGTTGCCGCGCTTCTCGTGGATTTCCGCGATCCGGCTCAGGGCTGCGAGCGCGAAGTCGTCCCGACCGTTGCCGCCAGCCTCGTACTCAGCCAGCGCGTCGTCGACGCGAGTGAGCCTCTCGAGGCATTGGCCTCGCTGGTAGTGGATTTCGCTCGGACCGGCCTCACCGCGCTCGAGCGCCTTCGCGTAGGCCTTGAGGGCCTCGTCGTAGTTGCCGACCTCTTCCTGGTAAAGAGCGGCGATCTGGAGCCAGCCCCCGGCCGCTTTGTCGGACTCGGGATAATCATGGATGATGAGCATCAGCGAGCCGATGGCGGCGGGCCAATCCTCGACGTTCTGGTAAGCGATCGAAGCGTTGTACGAGGCCAGCGCCGCGTATTCCCCGCGCGGATAGAGATCGCGCAGGTGCTCGAATGCGTCGGCGGCATCCGCGTAACGCTCGAGCTGGAAGTACATCGTCGCGGCCCGGAAATGGGCCAGTTCGACCAGATCATGGTCGGGATGGGTCGTCGTGAAGTTCCGGTAGCCGGCGAGCGCCTGCTCCCATTCCTCCAGACGATAGTAGCTTTCGGCCAGGTAGAAGAGCGCGCCTGGCCCGCTCTCCGAACCCGGATAGTCCAGGGTTACGCGCTCGAACGCACGGGCCGCAGTCCGGAAGTCTTCGGCGGCGAATGCGTCCTGGCCCTTGGTCCAGTACACGTCGGCGGCCAACGCACTGTCTGGATTCCGCTTCAGGTATTCTTCCATGTCCTGCCCGGACCGGTAGTAACTCCCCTGGATCGCGAGTTCCGCGTCGTCAGCCCGGGGG
>QNFR01000257.1 GCA_003646405.1 Gammaproteobacteria bacterium | reverse complement strand
GCCGTTTTTCTGCCATTGTTGTAGCCACCGGTCGATGTCCTCGGCACAGCTAAAGTGCTGTAGCTTCAGGTCGGTTTGCTGCCAGCTGCTGCCGTACATTTTGAAGTAGGATGTGAGGGCGGCGGTGGTCGTTGGCGGGGCATTGAATTGCTCCGAGTCCATACTCAGCAGCCATACGGGACGATTCAAAGTGGGTAGGGCTCCTGCTGTCAATTTCCTGACGGTTGAATGTGATGGGCTTGTGAGGGCAAAAACGAGGCCGCCGCTGCCAGTGGGTAAACAGCGGTACTGGGCGCCTCCGGGGAAGCGCCGGCCGTCTTCGGCGACGATTAGCTGTGGCGACCTATACGGCTAAACTGTAGCGTTAAAAGTCGTCCAACTCCAAATCGTAATCCCCCAATTCGTCGCGCATACGCCTCTCTTCCAGCCTTTGCTCTGCGCGCCGCCGCTTCTCTGTCAGGCTGCGCCTGATGGAGGAGGGGGGAAGTAACTCCACAAGATCTTCGTCAACCAAATCACTTAACGCCGGTTCGAAGATATCGTCGAGTGGATCCACCGATACAGCTTCCTGATTTCGCTCTCCCATAAATCACCTCCAGATGATTTATACCAAGCTACCTCAGGGCAAATATCTCTCAGGGGTTTAGTCGAGTCAACAAAAACTTTTGTTACTGCTGGCAGTCGATTTTTCATCTGGGGAGGCGCGGCCCGCTGTCATCCCTGGTTTTCTCACGATAAAAGTGACATCCGTGTCTTAGCCAATTTGTGGCTTTTCGGTTACCGGATTGGATGGGCGGGTGTCCGTTCCAGTGACCCAATGTATCGCGGTGCGGGCCGCTTGATAGATACAGCAATAGTTATGCCAACTGTGATACCTCAGCCACGTCATTCCTGCGCAGGCAGGAATCCATACTGTGAACGCCTCGAGTTTCCTGGATTCCTGCCTGCGCAGGAATGACGGGAATGACGAGAATGGCAAGGTCTAAACGACAAAGTATAATGGAAGCTGTTATGGCAAATGCGGAAATTCAAGGTGCCCCGACACGTCCGGACATGTCCGTATCAGGCGCGACGAAGCCTTTCCATAACTGCCATGGCCACTTCCTCCGCCGTGGCATCCGCAGTGTCAATCGTTATGTCGGCATAGCGCTGATACAGTGGGACTCGCTCGGCAAAAATGTCGGCAAAGCTGTGTTCGGCGCTGCTGGCGATGCCCCGTCCGGGAGTGGCGGAAACCCGTTCTTCCAGGGTTTTGAAATTGGATTGCAGGTAGATAACAGGGCCTGCTTCGGCCAGTCGCTGCATTGCAGCTTCGCTGTACACAACGCTACCCCCGGTGGAGATAATGCTGTGTTGCAGGGGTATTTCCAGCAGGATTTGTTCCTCTATAGCTCGCAGGCTCAAGTGGCCCTCGCGATCCAGAATTTCCTGTAAGGTGGCGCGGGCGTGTAGTTGTATATCCAGGTCGGTATCGCGAAAACCCAGGCCCATCATTTTAGCCAGCAGAACCCCCACGGTGCTTTTTCCCGCCCCGGGCATACCTATCAGGCTAATGGCTTTGGGTAACTTGGTGTCAGGCATTCCAGGTTCCTTGAAGTGGTATTAATGTGCGAGTTTAAAACGCCAAGGATACACCAATGCCTCCGGTCAATTTTCACTGACATCTGCGCCGGATACGTTTACCCTGTTCCCGGGATTATAAAGCCAGTTTCAGGGGACAGCGGATGACACTCTTAACAACGCCACTCGATACATTACACCGTGAGCTTGGAGCCAAAATGGTTCCCTTTGCCGGCTATGACATGCCGGTGCAATACCCTACAGGTATTATCAAGGAGCACCTGCAAACCCGCGAGGCGGCGGGTCTGTTTGATGTTTCGCATATGGGCCAGGTCATTATAGAGGGGGTGGGTACGGCCGCCATGCTGGAGACATTGGTACCTGTAGATATTGAAGGTCTGGGGGTAAATCGCCAGACCTATACGCTACTTACCAATGAGCAGGGTGGTGTACTGGATGATCTGATTATTACCCGTTGGGGGGAGGACAAGTTCTTCCTGGTGGTGAATGCGGGCTGCAAGGAGCAGGATATTGCCCATCTTGAAGCACATTTGTCTGGCCAGTCACTCACTGTATTGGCGGATCAAGCTCTGCTTGCTGTGCAGGGGCCCGCCGCGAGAGAGGTAATGAAAACCCTGTGCCCGGAGGCGGCCGAACTGGTATTTCTACAGGGCTGCCACAGCACAATAGATGGGGCGGAGGTCTATGTCACTTGCTCGGGTTACACCGGCGAAGATGGCTATGAAATTTCTGTTCCCGGCGATAGGGCGGATACCCTGGCCCGCACAATATTAAACTACGAGCAGGTTGAAGCGATCGGGCTGGGAGCCCGGGATTCATTGCGCCTGGAGGTTGGGCTGTGCCTGTACGGCCATGAGTTATCACCGACCATCGATCCGGTGCAGGCGGGTTTGCTGTGGTCTATCAGCAAGGTCCGCCGGGCCGATGGTGAGCGGGCCGGGGGCTTCCCCGGGGCGGATGTTATCTTCGACCGCATGGTCAATAAACCCGCCCTGCGCAGAGTAGGCCTCAGTGTAGAAGGCAAACGGCCTGTACGCGACGGCCAGACGGTGCTGGATGCGAACGGTGAACAAGTCGGTGAGATATGTTCAGCCGGTTATGGTGCTACGGTGGGTGGCCCCATCGCCATGGCGT
>QNFR01000256.1 GCA_003646405.1 Gammaproteobacteria bacterium | reverse complement strand
TGGTTTACCGCGATTGGTAATCGTAAAAGACTCTCCCGCTTCTACACGGCGGAGTATTTCAGGAAGTTTGGTCTTGGCGTCATAGGAGCCGATTTCTTCTAACATTGCTACACCCTCCATAATTATTAGACCAGGTTACTAGTCTAATTGACTGAGGTCAAATAAATAGACCAGTAACCTGGTCTTATTCCGTCCTGAAAATACAATCGTTTTGAATTTCTTGACTATTTTCGGCGACGGATAAACGATAGCAGACATATCATTTTTGCTCCTCATAGCCAGCTTGTTCCGGACCGCCTGGCTCTCTCGCTGGTTCTGAAAGAATGGGCCGTCGCTGTGCGGATAAAAGGTGCTCAGGGAGAAAGAACAACAGGGAGTTGCATATCGCCCCAGTGGGCCTGCAGGATGGCGATGGCGGCCAGTGGCGCTGTTTCCGTGCGCAATACACGCGGGCCCAGGTGCAGGGATTGAAAGCCCGCCTGCTCGGCCGCGCTGATTTCTTGGTCGCTCAGGCCGCCCTCCGGCCCGACCAGTAAGGCAATGCTGGCGGGTTTGTCGCCTGCCCCCCCGATTGAATCTGCCCGGTGATGTAACACGAATTTGCGCTCTGCTACGGTGGATGCCAGCCAATCACCTATATCCTGTAAGGCATCGATTGATGGTACGCGATTGCGCCCGCATTGTTCGCAGGCACTGATGGCTATCTGTTGCCAGTGGTGAATTTTTTTAGCGGCGCGCTCGCCCGTCAGCTTGACCTCAGTGCGTTCAGTGAACAACGGGGTCAGGGCGCCCACACCGAGCTCGGTGGCTTTTTGTACCATCCAGTCCATGCGGTCACCGCGCGAAACGGCGATGCCCAGGTGGATATGCAAACCGGACTCGAGCTCCCGAGCCTGGTGAGCGCCTGTTGTCACCACCACTTTTTTCTTGTCGATGGCGGCAATAGCAGCGAGGTATTCACCGCCCTCGCCGTTAAACAGGGTCAGCTTATCGCCCTCGCGCATGCGCAGGGCGCGGGCGATATGCGCACTGGGACGGGGCTCGAGCGCAATGCGGGTATTGCCCCGCAGTTCCTGTCCGGTGTAAATACGGGGTATGCGCATGCTGGTCCCGGGATGTGGATGGGTGACGACTTACACTAGAGATTCAGGTTGTTACAGATCTCCCGCGTGGGCTCCACCTGGTTCATGGTGTAGAAATGAATGCCGGGGGCGCCACTGTCCAGTAGAGTCTGGCACAGCTGGGTGACAACTTCGATACCGAACTTGCGCATGCTGTCCTGATCGCCGGCGTAAACGGCCATGCGTTGGCAGATCCAGCGCGGAATTTCCGCTCCACAGTTGCGGGAAAAACGTAGTAGATTGTCGAAATTTACAATGGGCATGATACCGGCGTAGATGGGTTGGTCGATGCCGTTAGCGGCGCACTGGTCCAGGAAGTAGAAATAGGCTTCCACGTTGAAGAAGTACTGGGTAATAGCGCTGTTCGCACCCGCGTCAAACTTTCCCTTGAGAAAACGTATATCACTGTCGTAGCTCTCTGCTTCAGGATGAATTTCCGGGTAGGCGGCAACCTCGATATTAAAATGATCGCCAGTCCGTTCGCGGACAAATGCCACCAGTTCATTGGCGTAAACCATCTGCATCGCTGTGCCCATGCCCGAAGGCATATCGCCACGCAGGGCCACCAGGCGCTTGATGCCTCGCTCCCGATAAGTTTCGAGCAGGGCATTGATGGTGTTTTCGTCGTCACCACCAAAACTCAGGTGGGGCGCCACGTCGATGCCTGTTTCCCTGATGGCGGACACCACCCCCAGGGTGGTGTCGCGGGTGCTGCCACCGGCGCCGTAGGTTACCGAGAAAAACTCAGGATTCAGTTCATTCAGGGTGGGCGTGGTTACATTGAGTAGCTTGTCTTTACCCTGCTCAGTCTTGGGCGGGAAATACTCAAAGCTGATTCTTGGTTTTTTCCTGGACATCAGTCAGCGCACCCTAGTACTTGTAGCTGTCGGGCTTATAGGGGCCATCGACATTGACGTTGATGTAGTCGGCCTGCTCCGCGGTGAGCCGGGTCAGAACCGCGCCGAAGCCGGATACCATATGGGCAGCCACTTCCTCGTCCAGCTTTTTGGGCAGCACTTCTACCGCCAGCGCGGCCGGCTTCATCTCGGGCTCCAGATTGGCGAACTTGCGCTCGTACAGGTAGATCTGGGCCAGTACCTGGTTGGCGAATGAGCCGTCCATGATGCGTGAGGGGTGACCCGTGGCATTGCCCAGGTTCACCAGGCGACCCTCGGACAGCAGGATCAGGTGGTCATTTTTGGCCTGGTCACGGTAAACCTTGTGCACCTGCGGCTTGATCTCTTCCCACTCCCAGTTGCGACGCATAAAGGCGGTATCGATTTCGTTGTCGAAATGGCCGATGTTGCTCACCACGGCGCCGCATTTCAGGGCTTTGAGCATATCGGCGTTACACACATTGAAGTTGCCGGTGGTGGTTACCACCAGATCGATGATGCTCAGAAGCTCTTTGTTGACACTCGCTTCGCTGCCGTCGTTGACGCCATCGATGAACGGTGACACCACCTCGAAACCGTCCATGCAGGCCTGCATGGCGCAGATCGGGTCGATTTCCGCGATGCGCACAATCATGCCTTCCTGGTTCAATGATTGGGCGGAACCCTTGCCCACATCGCCGTAGCCGATGACCAGCGCTTTCTTGCCGGCCAGCAGGTG
>QNFR01000255.1 GCA_003646405.1 Gammaproteobacteria bacterium | reverse complement strand
GTCGAGCTTGAGGTCACAGACCTGATCGAGACCAAGCTCCAGGAGATGATTGAGGTAAAACGGATTTATTCAAACTCGCGCGCGGGTCTGTCAATTATTAAAGTCGACATCAAAAACGAGTACTGGGCAGACCGCCTGCCCCAGGTCTGGGATGTCCTGCGCAAAAAAATTAAGGATATACAGCCCACCCTGCCCCCAGGGGCCAAGGAACCGGTTATTGGTGATGATTTCGGCTTTGTTTATGGATTCATGATGGCGGTGACGGGTGACGGCTACAGCTACGCAGAACTTGAAACAGCAGCCAAGGAACTGCGCAAGGAACTGAGCGTGGTCAAAGGAGTATCGCGCGTCCTCCTCCACAGCGTCCAGCCCAAACGAATCTATATCGATGTATCCCAGCCTCAGATTGCCGCACTGGGCCTTACTCCGGCGGACATACAGCACACCCTGCTCATGCAAAACATGGTGGTTGATGCCGGGCATATTGAATTTCAGGACAGCCGCTTCCGGATAGCTCCGACCGGTGAGTTCTCCTCACCGGAGGAAATTGCGGATCTTGCCATTACGACCTCGCCCCTGCAGGATAAAATTGCCCGGATGGAAGGCCATGCACGCTCAAACGGTGAAATTATTCGCATCAGGGACATCGGTACTGTTTCGGTCGGCTACAAGGATCCCCCCGACATGTTTATGCGCTATAACGGCATGCCGGCTGTCGGCATCCTGCTTGCTCCGGGCTCCGGCGAAAACGTCGTCAAACTGGGGGGACGGGTTGAACAAAAATTGAACGCGGCACTCAAACGTTTCCCCGTAGGGCTTGAAGTTAATCGCGTAGCCTGGCAGTCGGATCTGGTGGACCTCTCCATCAAATCATTCATGATTAACCTTCTTGAGGCTATCTTAATCGTTCTCGTTGTGCTCATTTTCAGCATGGGCTTTAAAACCGGCGTTATAATCGGGGTTACCGGCCTCATTTATCCCATCCTGGGTACGTTCATCATTATGGCGATCGCGGGCATTGACCTTCAGCGTGTGTCGCTCGGAGCGCTCATTATCGCTATGGGCATGATGGTCGATAATGCCATCGTTGTAGCCGACAACATGATGGTCCGCCTGCAGCAGGGCATGGACCGCACCAAAGCGGCCATCGAAGCGGCCTCCCTGCCTTCAATGCCACTGCTGGGAGCAACCGTTGTGGCATCGATGGCTTTTTATCCGATCTTCGCATCAACGTTTGACACCGGCGAATATGCGGGAAGCCTGTTTTCGACGGTTGCGATATCGTTGATTTTAAGCTGGCTTTTTTGCCAGACCATAACGCCTCTTGTGTGCATAAAATTCATGCCCGATCCAAAAAAATCCGGCAGCGATGATATGTACGGCGGAAAATTCTATCAAAAGTTTCGCAGTCTGCTGCGTAGTGCAATCAAGTTCCGGATGCTTTTTCTTGGATGTATGGTCGGGTTGCTTCTGCTCTCTATTTACGGGTTTGGCTTTACGAACAAGATGTATTTCCCCGATTCCTCGCGCGACCAGTTTATGATCGATTACTGGCTGCCGGAGGGAACTCGCATCCAGCAAACGTCTTCAGACCTTGAAAAAATCGAGGCGCAGCTTATGGGTCTAAGCGGTGTGGTCGGCGTTACCAGCCTTATCGGCCAGGGCCAGCCGCGCTTTTACCTGCCGGTTGTCGGCGAGGACCCGTATCCGTCATTCGGTCAGATAATCGTTAACACAAAAACACTTGCTGAGGTGGATACGGTCAAGGAAACAATTGAACCATGGCTCAAAAGTGAGTTCCCACAAGCACTCTCGCGCGTACGTAAATACGCAGCCGGAGCTTTTGACGACTGGAAATTCGAAGCACGTTTCAGCGGCCCCTTGAATGCCGATCCCAATGTGCTGCGCAATATTGCCGCGCAGGGCATGGCTATCCTCAACGACAGTCCCCTGGCCAAGGAGGTCCGTACGAACTGGCGCACGCGCACCAGGAGAATTGTACCCCGATATAACCAGGAACGCGGCCGCTACGCGCGCATCGGGCGCACCGATGTAGCAGCGGCAACCAAACGTTCCTATGAAGGTGTGCAAGTCGGCCTCTATCGTGAAAAGGATGATCTGATTCCGATTGTTGTGCGCAGCAATAAAAGCGAGCGCGATGCAATTGCCTCAAACATAACGTCATTGCAGGTGACCTCACCCAATGCGACTGAATCGGTACCCATGGGGCAGGTTATTGATGATATCGAGCTGGAATGGGAAGACCCGGTCATCTGGCGCTGGAACCGCCGTCGGGCAATTAGCGTGCAGTGTTCTCCCGACAATACCTCCGCCGATGCCTTGCGCAATGGGGTTCTTGCTCAATTTGAAGCCATCCCGCTCCCGCCGGGCTATACCCTGGCGTGGGACGGCGAATTTTTCAGCCAGCTGGAATCTGCGGAAGGTTTGCAGCCGGGACTCCTTCCGGCCTTTGTGATCATGCTTTCTATTATCGTGCTGCTCTTTAACGCGTATCGGCCCCCGATGATTATCATTATCCTGATTCCGTTTGCCGCGATCGGCATCACCGTCGGGCTGCTTGTTACCGGTGCGCCGTTTGGATTCATGGCCCTTCTTGGCGCCATGAGCCTGGCTGGTATGATGATCAAGAACGTGGTCGTACTGCTTGATCAGATTAATCAAGAACTTGCCGGGGGTCTTTCATCCTATGAAGCGGTGGTGCGCGCAGCCCTTTCACGCCTG
>QNFR01000254.1 GCA_003646405.1 Gammaproteobacteria bacterium | reverse complement strand
TCGAGCACAATCGAGAGCACCCGATTGTCAGGATCGCAGGATGCGATACTCGCCATGACCGCCGGGTCGAACTCTCCACCGTCCCATGCCTCGAAGCCTTTGTCGTTCCAGGTTGCCGACCTCTCGAACCAGGGCGACTCCATCCTGTGAACATTGAGAATGCCTGATCCCTCACACTGGCGAACGATCAGGGTCAAGACCGCTTCCTTGATCTTGATGTTGGCCGGCAGCAACCCCTGGATGGGGAACATCATGAGGAGCCGAATGCGCGCACCCGGCTGCTGCGATGAACTGATCGCAAGCTCGCCGCTGTTGTCATTGTAGTTGAGGTCGGGACGACTCTCTACCAGGTGGACATCGGTGACAGCCGTGTATTCGGGATAGGGCCGCATCCCCTTTTGAAACACGGCCTTGAACACGGTCTCCGCCGGGGCGAGAGGAGCCGGATCATCCTCCGAACAGGAGGCGAGGCACAGGAACAGGGGAAGCGCGATCAGGATCAGGAGCTTGTTCAATGGGTCTCTCAAAGGGTCTCTCAAAGGGTCTCTCAAAAGGTCTCCTTGGCGGGCACCAGGCCGACTGGTCACAGGCATGAGTTTTCTTGGGGGGAGATCATCTTGCCCCGTCGTGCGGAGATGTTCTAGCCATTTCCGTTCAACGACGGTGAGCGACTCCGCGCGTCGACTCGCAGCGAGTTCCGACGCCGGAACTCCCTCCCGTGTATTGGACCAGCGATTTCAGCGGCCTCGCTTGAAGCCGAAAACCACGCTCTTGAACAGCTTCTCCGACACGAGATGCAGTCAGGACCGGCTCGTTCAGCGTCCCGGGCAGACTCCCCCACGAGTAGAGCGATCTCGTTGGTTGCTGGTTCGAGTTCTGTACGGAGAGCGTCAGCTCCGCTCCGGCTGCGAGCCACCGTCAACGCCACCATCGCGGGCGAGATAGCATGAAGCAGAGAGGACTTGATGTGGGTTTTCCAACCACGCGGCAGCGGAGCAGAGGCCATTTTCGCGCTCCTGAATTCTTGTGAGCACCAACTGGAGGACAGACCATAACATGTGCAATTGCAGTCGATTACGGGCACGGAACTGCCGAATGAATTTGCTGGACCAATACAGCGGAGAGAGGGCTTGCAAATTGTTGCCAGCGAGAAACGTGGTCCAAATCCTCCAACTCGTTGATGGAAAGCAGTTTATGGCTGGTGAGGCGGTCGGTCAATCAGCGAATTCTCAGTGCAAGCGGCTCAAAATCACCCTCCTTTGTTGGGAAGCACGTGCTATTACTGGTAATATTCTAGACTGATCGGAAATCAGTCAGGCGCCGCGGATCACGCTCTGTTAGATCCGGTAGGCGTCGTGTTTCCAGTAGTTTCGCTAGATCCAGGCCCTTGAGGCACTCACCTGTCAGGAGACACTATGGGCGCTCGTCGTAGCTTCCTCCCTCGGACGCTTCTTCCATTTCTCTTCGTGCTGACAATCTTGACCACCGGCCTCCTGGGCTGTGGTGGCGACTCGCCAACCTCTGTAGGCACGACCACTGCCTCAGACCAAAACGCGGGTGTGCTCCGCGGAAGCCTCAATCCCGGAGACATTGATTTCGAAATCATCTCCGAGGCGAATGGTGATCCCGACAATCCCGAGCCGGGACCCTATGCGTTGCGCGGGCGCAATCTGCGCTTCGACGCGGAGTTGGGCGGCATCGTCGTCGACCTCAGCGTGGAAAACCTCGGAGATGATAGCTACTCCGAGCCCATCACCTTGACCTTCATCAGCCTCTCGCCAGAAGGCCTGACCGTCGCCAATTCGGACAACGGTGAGAGTGGGCCGGTCGCCCGTATCGTCTTCTCCATGCCGGATGACGATGGCCAGTGGACGCCTGCCGAGGAGAGCCTCGCCCGCGAGACGGCCTTTGATGTCGCGGCGGGGACCTCCATCAGCTTTGTGGCACGCGTGGACGCGGGCTCTGGCTTCGACGGGATGGGTTCCATCGGCGGCATCGTGTTCAACGACGCCAACGGAAACGGCACCATGGACATGGACGAAAGCGGAGTCGGCGGTGTGATGATTCAGCTGTCTGCCGACGGCACGGACATGCAGTCCATGGAAACCAGCGAAGACGGTTGCTATCGCTTCGATGGCTTGGAAGCCGGTTTCTACACGGTCACCAAGTTGGCCAAAGAGGGAGTCGTACCGACGACACCCGTTGAGTTCTTCGTGACGCTGACGGAAAACAGCGAAGGAGTGGTCAACACCTTCCTGCTGGCCAACTTCGGTTGCCAAGTCGGTGACAGCGATGATCGCTTCGAGATCGGCGACTGTGTTCACGTCGACGGCTTCTACGACGCAGCCAGTGCAACTCTCGTGGCAACGAAAGTCCACATCCACAACCATCACCACGACCACGGTCATAACGATTGGGATGACGATGACGAAGATCACGACAAGTCCAGTCGCGGCTATGGCAACTGTGGAAAGCAAGAGCTTCGCGGCTTGATCACTGATCGCAATCGCGATGAGCGCATGATCGAGATCATGGGCACGAAGGTGAAGGTCGACGACCACCGGAAGGATGGACATCCTGACCATCACAATCATGACCTCGAAGTGGGAGATCGGGCTCGCGTCGATATCCATGCGCGTTGGCCCCATGAGGAGATGGACTTCTACTACGGCCACAAGTTGAAAACACATAAGGGAAAGCACGATCGCATCCGCGGCTTCGTTCAGGAAGTCAGCGATGGAG
>QNFR01000253.1 GCA_003646405.1 Gammaproteobacteria bacterium | reverse complement strand
TATTCCGGGTGCTGGTATAGCAGCTATAAACAATGCATTCGACTTTTCTACTGTGGTTTATAGCTACTCGGGTTTTAGTATTGACCTCACTACAGGTACAAAGTTGGCTCTTGATTTTGATCCGGACCATCTGGCCTATCAGAAGAACGCTGCCATCTCCATGACGATCAGTGATGGTACAGACTCCTCTACGGTAACCTATGCCACATGGGGTCCCTCATACCAACCGGGTGAAGCTAATTATAACCCCCCCCGCTTTGACCTCGATTTCCTTGTAGCTGATTATACCGGTGTGGATTTAATGGCTATAACGAGCATTTCTCTTAGCATTGAGTCGGATATATCTGGCGACTACGGGCTGTATGGCATATCTACAGATGCAATTCCAGAACCAGCCACGTTGGGCCTGGTGGGCTTGACCACCCTCGGATTGCTCTTCCGTCGCAGAAAAATGTTCCATAGCATGCTTACCGGTGCGATTTCTCGCCGCAACCCATTCGCGTTGGCCCGGGCCAAGAAAGCTGAAGAGTCGGCGGGTTACGTCAATTCCATCAAACCGCTATTGAGTTCGAAGGAGCAAGCGAGGGATCAGTGGCTGAACTACTAGGGTTTTGATGCTGTTTTCCGGGCATTTGATGCTTCGTAATTCAGATCTTCCTGCCTCTCCATGATTTATTGGAGGGGCTTTTTCGTATCATGGAAAGTTGATGTCTGCGCAAACCTGAAGATTGCTCCACATGTCTATTACCGGTTAATACCACCCACAAAAACCTTTCGGCATCATCCAGCCAAGTGGAGGGCGACGCTCCGGCGGAGCCCCGGCACGCGAAGCGAGGCTTTCCCTTCGGAAAGCAACGACTAAAAGGAGTGGCAATCCAGAAGCCCGGCAGGAATACGGCTCCGACGGAGCGTCGCCCTCCATTTACTGCCGGGAGGTTTCTGCGATGGGTATAAGGCCCTTATGCAAAAAAAACCGCTCCACTGGAGGAACGGTTTTTGGGTGCTGAACTGAATGTCACGCGCGGTTATTTCTTCCAGAATTTCCATTTGGATTTCTGTTTCTTATCCATCTTTCCCCCGGATTCCTTGGCGGCCTTCTGGGCTTCCTTTTTCCCGGAAACCGCCGCCTTCATCTCTTCGGAGTCCTTCTTGCCCTGTGCCTTCGCTTCTTCGGACTTTCCCTTTTCCTTTTTCTCGGCGGCTTGAACATCGGCCTTGGCCTTGCCTTCGGCTTGTTTCATCTCTTGGTCGGCCTTGCCTTTATTACTGGAACCCTTGTCCTTTTTCGCCACGGTATTCATTCCTGCCATCAGCAGAACGGCCAGCGCATACATCAATGTTTTCCTCATGCTATCTCCTTTATAATTACGTGGGAAAACGGTAGCAGGGCAGGGGAACGGACTCAAGATCAATGGCTAAGTCACTTTAAGGTCTACAACCTATTATACGCATATTCCCCTGCGTAGTTTTTCCCGTGAGTCGGTTTCCTTTGTTATGCATCGGAAAGAATAGGTGGGAAATCCCGAAAACCGTGTGTGGAAACGCTGTTCTTCTTCGTAGTTCCCTCGAAGCATCGCGAAGAGGGCCATTGTGCGCTCGGATATTCCCTTCGGTTGCCATTTCGCTGCGCTTCATTGCCACCACGATGTGTCGGCCTCACTTCGTGTCGCTTTGGGAACACTACACAAGAGGAGTTCCCGGGAAAGTGAATGTATTCAACCGTTTTGTCCATGGTTTGAAGTGCCCGTGCATGGTTCCATGCTTCGTGGGTTTAGAGCGGGTCGCTGGTAGGAGAGCCCGCACTATGTTCAACAATTGATAAATAGAAACGGATGGCCCAAATCAAAGGAGAATAAACAGTGAAAATAAATACATCAACTTCCATTGCAGTCGCAGCATTGTTGGGTTCGCTTTCAGCGAACGCAGCGGTCACAATATTTCAGGACACGTTCAATACTGCGGATACACCGTGGGGGAATGTAACCAACGACCTCGCTGCCCGCCAGGCGGGAGGAACCACGAGCAGTACATACTCACTCGTGAATGACGGGGATCCTGCGACGGATTCGGTTATCTTTGAAGGCCATCTAATGATGAGAATCGCGAACACCCCCCCGACTAATAACATTGTTAGCCTGGATACTGATTTCGGACCTAGCTTGCTCAATAAGGTTTGGACGCTGAGCTTTTCGCAGAACCGCACTGGAACTGGCGTAGGGAACGGGTGGTCTGGATTTGCCGTCGGCACCAATAGCACGCACGAAATCCCGTTTGCCGGATTTGGCCTTATCATAAGAGGCACGGGGGGCGGCGGGTGGACCGCTTTTAATGGCTGGACTGTTGTAGGAGGGGGTACTTTCCCAGAGGATGTGGCTCACGAGTGGTATGATATAACGGCTACCTTCAATGAAGCATCAAATACCGTTTCGGTCGTCATGGACCACCCTATTATAGGCGTAGAGAACCTGGGAACCTTTCCAACGGATTTTGGCACGTCTAACTCACGCTTTGTCGGGTTTAGGAACTTTGTAGATCTCATCGACAACTTTACCGAGGCCGATTTATACACGGACGACTTGCAGATCGAAGTTCTTTCCTCCGAACCCCCGCCGGAAATCGGGGATGTAAGAATAGAAATACTGCCGGGCACGAATGCTCTTGCCCTCACCTGGTTCTCTGGCCTTGGGTATGGTTATACGGTCGAAAGCAAGTCCAGCCTACTCATTGGAGGCTGGGAAACCAAC
>QNFR01000252.1 GCA_003646405.1 Gammaproteobacteria bacterium | reverse complement strand
AGCGTTTGAACCCCAAGGCGTTTAGCGGCGGGAACGTCAACAGAATTAAAGCGGGCTATGTTATTTATCTGCCCGGTTCGGGTGATATCAGCTCCGATGACACCGCTTCAGCATTGGCTGAGGTACGTCAACAAAATCAGGATTGGCGCGATGGCGTCAGCTCAGCTCCGGTAAAGACAGGCGGTGGTTCACTGCGTATTTCCACCGAACCGGCGGAAAATCCTACTGGTTCCAGCGCGGGCGATTCCGACTCAGCGGCAGCCTCTGCCACTGAACTTGCCAGCCTGGAAGACCTGGCGCGCTCCGAGCGTGACAAGGAAGAGGTTGAAGATCGCCTGGGTGCAATGGCCGAGCAGGTCGACACCCTGGAGCGTATCGTCAGTCTGAAGGACGACCAGATAGCTGCTTTACAGAGTGCACTGGCAGAGGCAAACGCCAAAGCCGAAGATGGCGAAATTGACGGCGCTGGCAGCGATGCGGCAATGGTTGCAGAGCCTGAAGTAGATGTGGAGCCCGAGGTTTCTGCTCCCGCCCCGGAAGAAGCCGCACCTGTCGTTGTAGTAGAGCCGCCCCAGGACAAGAAGCCCGTAACAGCAGCCCCTGAAGAGGGCGGTGGGTTCTTTGGCAATATCATGTACATCGTGGGCCTGTTGCTTGCCGCCGGTATTGCCGTGCTGGTGTTTATGCGCCGCGGTCGCAACGATGACGAAGAACAGCCACAGACGCCCACAGCAGATGTTTTTGCTGACATCCAACTGGACGAGCAAAAGCTCGAGGTGGACGCAGAACCCCAGATTGAAGCGGTCGAAGAGAGCGGGGCTGAGGAAGAGGTAGCGCCCGTCAGAAGCAGAGGCTACGGAGAGCGCAAGAATGACGAATACGCCGATGATAGCGACTCCGGTGACGCCTTGGCTGAGGCCGATATTTATATCGCCTACGGTCGATTCCCCCAGGCACTCGATCTGCTGAAGACCGCAATTGTTAGCGAGCCCGACAACGCGGCATACAAACTCAAGATGATGGAGGTGTGCACAGAGCTGGGCGACCAGGCTGAGGTCATGCAGCAATATGCGGACCTGAAGTCCCTGGGTGATGCCGACAGCCTGTCCGCCGCCGATGCCATCGTGGCAGATTTGGGTGCTGCGGTTGAGTCGGCGCCGGTCGAGGAAACTACAGAAAGTGATGCTGCCGATACCCCGGAGTTGTCAGACGAGCTGGACTTGCCGGACCTGGATTTAGCCGATCTGAATGTGTCCGATTCAGATATCAGTGAATTGGATCTTCCCGACCTGGACCTGGCTGGCAGCGACGACGCAGCACAATTGGAAGACGACTTTGGCAGCCTGGAAATAGAGGGCTTTGAGGCAGAGTCGGACGATGAAGAGCTGGACCTGTCTGCTGATTTTGATACGGGTGGCGACAGTGGCGGTGACCTGGGTGGCGATGATGAAGAACTGGTGTTCGCCGTTGACAGCGATGCCATGTCTACCAAGCTGGATCTGGCCCGGGCCTATCTCGACATGGGTGACCAGGACGGCGCCAGGGCGATCTTTGAAGAAGTTGTCGCCGAGGGTAGTGACGAGCAAAAAGAAGAGGCACGGGCGCTGCTAGAGCGACTTGACTAACCATTCCACACCCGGCAACTGATCCTGTTTCGACTGCCTCGCACCCTGCGGGCAGTCGGATTGCCTGTTGTATTGAATACGATGGTCGACCCTACAGCGGTTGGCAAATTCAGCCACAACCTCATGTAACCACTGTTCAGGCAGAGTTGGAGCGTGCTTTGTCCAAAGTCGCCGATTGCGATCTGCGCGTACATTGTGCCGGGCGCACTGACACCGGCGTACATGCCTGCGGTCAGCTTATCCATTTTGATGCCCCCCTGGAGCGAAACCTTAAAGCGTGGGTGCTGGGTACCAATACTCATTTGCCCGAGAGCATACGCGTACTGTGGGCGGTGGTGGTTCCCGCGGAGTTTCACGCCAGATTTTCCGCCCTGTCCCGTCGCTACCGCTATATCATCAGTAATACCCGCGTCAGTCCCGCCCTGCTACACGGCCAGGTGACGTGGCAGCGCCGCCCCCTGGATGTTGAGTTGATGCACGTGGAGGCCCAATCCCTGCTGGGGGAGCGGGATTTCAGTTCCTTTCGAGCGGCCAGTTGCCAGTCTACGACGGCCATGCGCAATGTGCAGCGCATCACTGTCAGTCGGCGCGGCCCCCTGGTGATGATCGATATTCAGGCGAATGCTTTTTTACATCATATGGTTCGCAATATCGCCGGATCGTTAATGGCGGTGGGAACAGGCAGGCAAGGCAGGGGCTGGTTAGCTGATGTTTTGGCGCTGCGAGACCGCAACAAGGCGGCGGACACGGCCTCACCCCATGGTCTGTATCTGGTCAGGGTCGAGTACCCGCCGGAATATGCTCTGCCAGAGCAGCCAATTGGTCCACTTCTGATGAGCAGTTGAAGACAGTAACGGCGCTGGTCTGTTATCATGCGCGATTGTATTTTCTGTAGAATTCTGAGTATCACGTGACGCATACGCGTATCAAAATTTGCGGTATTACCAGGCCGGAAGATGCGCTGACGGCTGTAGCGTGCGGTGTAGACGCCATCGGGTTGGTATTTTATGCCAACAGCCCCCGTGCGGTGAGCGTCGCCCAGGCCAAAGACATTGCAGCGGTAGTGCCGCCTTTTGTTTCTATTGTGGCGCTATTCGTAAACGAGTCCGCCGCGGTGATAAATGGGGTCCTGGAAGCTCT
>QNFR01000251.1 GCA_003646405.1 Gammaproteobacteria bacterium | reverse complement strand
GCTCGCCTTCATCGACAAACCTGATGTAGAGCGAGCCGAGATAGGTCGCGCTGCTGCCCTCGCCGAAGGCGGCCCCCATGCCCTGCCCGATATTGGCGAGCACGAATTCAATGTCGTTGATGCCGCTGATGGCCTGTTCGATATGGCGGACGGCGTCGTCGGTTTTTTCAATGGCCGTGCCTTCGGGATAGCGGACTTCGATCTGGACGGAACGCGGTTCGACATCGACAAACAGGGTCACCCCTTTTCCGAAGCGGCCGTAGAGCTGTGCGCTGAGGACGAGAAACAAAAAACTGAAGGTGACCAGCAGGCCCCTGTGTCGCAGAGCACCGCGCAGGATACGTTCGTAGCCACGCACGAAGGGATGGAATTCGGTTTCGCTGTTATCGAAGTTATGATGTCCTTTCTTGATCAGTACCGAGCAGACCGCCGGATTGATCACCAAGGCCACGAAGAGGGAGGAGGTCAGGGTGATGATCAGGGTTTTGGGAATGTAGCCCATGAAGTCGCCGATGATGTCCGGCCAGAAGAGCAGCGGTGAAAATGCGGCGAGCGTGGTGAGGGTGGAGGTGGCGACCGGCCAGGCGACCTCGGCTGCACCCCGCCGTGCGGCCTCGGTGCGCGAGAGGCCTTCGCAGTGCAGGCGGTAGATGTTTTCGACAATCACGATGCCATTGTCCACCAGCATGCCGACACCGAGGATCAGCGCAAACAGCACCACCATGTTCATCGTAATGCCCATCAGCGACATGATCGTGAACGAGAGCATCAGGGAGAAGGGAATGGCCAGGCCGACGAAGAGGCTGTTGCGCTTACCCATGAAGATGAGCAACACGACGATCACGAGGAAAAATCCGGAAACAATGTTGTTTTCCAGTTCGGCCAGCATGTCGCGAATATCCTTGGAATCGTCCTGCACCGTGGTGATATGGATCCCCTTCGGCAGTTTGTCGGGATCGATGTACTGTTTGACTTCGTCGATCAGCTTGACCGAGTTTTCGCCGGCCCGCTTGAATATCTCGATGGAGACGGCGGTTTCGCCATTAATGCGCGAGAGACTTGCGAGATCCTTGTAGGTATCGGTGATGGTGGCGATGTCGCGCAGGTAGACCGGGCGGTTTTCGCGCTGCACCACGACGATATCGCGCAGATCGGAGGCGAGGGTGAATTCACCGGGGACGCGCACCTGCACCTTGTTTTGGTCGACTTCAAGCATGCCGGCGGAGATGGTCACGTTTTCCTTGGCGACCAGTGCAACCACGTCCATAAGCGGAATGTTGTAGGCCACGAGGCGAGGCAGGTCGAATTCGATCCGAATCTCGCGTTCGCGCGTTCCGGCAATGCGCGCCTCGCGCACGCCGGAAATGGATTCGATCTCGTCCTGTAGGAATTCCGCCGTGCTTTTGAGGCGTTCGAGGTTGGGATCGCCGGAGAGGGCGAAGCGCATGATAGGAATATCGGTGCTGAAGTTCAGCCCTTCCACCACCGGTTCGTCGAGGTCGTTGGGCAGGTCGGGGCGCGCGAGGTCGATTTTGTCCTTCACGCGCTGGATGGCGGTGTCGACATCGACCCCCGCAAGATATTCGACGGTGAAGAGTACGGTGCTGTCGGCCGCCATCGCCGAGATGGTTTTGACGTTGCCCAGCTCGTTGAGCCGTTTTTCGACCGGGATCGCAATCAGGTTTTCCATCTCTTCGGGTGCGGTGCCCGGATAGATGATATTGACGAACACCTGCGGGATCGTGATGTCCGGATTGCCTTCGCGCGGCAACGTGTTGTACGACATGATGCCCATGGCAATGAGCACCGCCATGAAGACGAATACCGCAGTTCGGAACTTGATGGCATAGTTGGTGACGATCATTCCATGGTTCCCGATCCTGCCGTTTCAATAAGCTGTCCGTCGCTCAGCGTACGGTTGCCTTCGACCACGACGAGGTCGCCCTCTTCCAGTCCACGGGAAATGAGTGCCCGCTCGCGGGTGATGGTTTCGATCTGCACTTTGCGGCGCACGGCATGACCGCCCTGTACGAGGTAGACGATATGGTCTCCCTTGGAGGGGAGGACCGCCGACATCGGCAGCGAGACCATGTCGTGGCAGGTGCCTCGGTGGAATTCGACATGGGCGATCATGCCGGGGCGCAGGATTCCGTCGGCGTTATCGACGGCCAGTTCGGCTCGGAAGGCATTGTTGCGGGTGTCGGCCTGCGCGGCGACAAAGGTGACTGCCCCCTCAAAGGTGCGGTCGGGCAGGGGTTGGACCGTGAAGGCGATGCGGTCGCCCGGGCGGATGGGATAGATATCCTTTTCCGGGATCTGGAGGACGACCTTGACGATGGCCGTATCAACCACCTGGAAGACGGGTGTGCTGGGCTGGACATATTCACCGGTCTCCACGAATCGGTCGTTGACGGTTCCGGTGATGGGGGAAACCACGCGGCACTGCCCGATGTTGATGCGGGCCTCTTCGAGCATGCTCGATGCGGTAACGGAGTCTTTCTCGATGTGGTCGTATTCGCTGGCCGCTACGGCACCGGCCTCCTGTAGCGCCTTGAAGCGCTCAAAGTTTTTCTTGGCGTCACGTGCGGCGATCTCGGCCTGTTTCAGTCCCGCCTGCCAGATACGGTCGTCGATTTGCAGAAGTTGCTGGCCTTCTTCGACGCGGTCGCCGCGGTCGACTTTAAGTTCGACGATGCGTCCGGCCTTTTCGGCGGAGAGGACAGCATTCACATTGGCTTCGACCAAGGCGGGGAGGTAGACGATATC
>QNFR01000250.1 GCA_003646405.1 Gammaproteobacteria bacterium | reverse complement strand
TACGCCGTCTGGAACGGCTGTTGCGGATCTGGGATTGGCCGTGAACGAAAGCTTTAAAAACAAGGCGGGCGAAACAGTTGAACAGACCTGCTTTGTGGATGTGGTTGTGTGGGGAAGGCAGGCCGAAACGGCTTCCGAATACCTGCACAAGGGGTCCCCGGTTTTTGTGGAAGGCCGCCTTCAGCTTGACCAGTGGGAAAACCAGCAGGGTGAAAAGCGGAGCAAGTTGCGCGTGCGCGCCGACCGCGTCCAGTTTTTGGGCAGCCCGGGCAAGGGTACGGAATACGCGTCGGCACCGGCGGGTTCAGCGCCTGCCGCAAACAATGCCCCGGAACCGGCTGCGCCGGCACCGGAAGTGGCCGATGACGATGATGTGCCGTTTTAAAGGAAGGATATAAATTATGCGTCGTAGTAGAGATAGAGATGAATACAAGCGCGATCCCGAACTCCTCAAGGGGGTCGAGAAGATCGATTACAAAGATGCGGAGCTTCTTAAGAAGTTCATGACCGACCGTGGCAAGATTCTGAGCCGCCGCCTGCTGGGCACCAATGCCCAGCAGCAGCGCCAGATCAAACGTGCCATCCGCCGTGCGCGGGTTGTGGGTCTCATCCGCTAAGCAGGAAGGAACAGATTATGGCTATTGAAGTCTTGTTAATGGATCAAGTTGAAGGTCTGGGTATCGAAGGTGATGTCGTGAAGGTTGCCGATGGCTATGCCCGCAACTTTCTTTTCCCCAAAGGAATCGCCACCGAGGTGACCGAAGGGAAGAAACGCCAGATTGAAAAGAAGCGTGCCCAACGCCTCGTGCAGCTGGAGACGGAAAAGGCCGCCGCTGAAGAGCTGGCCAAGAAGATCGAAGGAATCGAATGCACGATCGCCGTCAAGGTTGGCGAAAACGGAAAGTTGTTCGGTTCCGTCGGCATTCCCCAGATTCTGGAGAAAATCAAGGAACAGGGACTGGAGCTCGATCGGGCAAAGGTTGATCTTTCCACTCCGTTGCACGAACTGGGCGTTTTTGATGTGGCCATTAAGCTGCATTCCGAAGTCACCGGCACCCTCAAGGTCTGGATCGTAGAAGAGAAATGATTCCAGAGGGTCTAGGGTCGGGACTACGGATACCCCCGCACAGCGAGGAAGCCGAGCGCGGGGTTCTGGGTTCCATCCTGCTCGACCCTGCCAGTGCAATCGATAAATGCCTTGCAAAGCGCCTAGACAGCGAGTCGTTCTACGACCGCCGCCATCAGGCGCTTTTTGAGCAAATGGTGGACATGAGCCAGGCCAACGTGGCCATGGACGCCATCACCATCGCCGAATGGCTCAAGACCCACAATGCCCTCGAAAAGGTGGGGGGCTACGACTATCTCGTCCAGCTCCAGGACAGCACGCTGGTTCCCGCGCACGTCGAGTTCTATTGCGACATCGTCCAGGAAAAGAACCTCTACCGCTGCCTGATCGACCACTCGAACAATATCACCGATTCGGCCTATAAAGGCGAAGAGGATGCCTCGTTGCTCGTCAGCCAGGCCGAGGCCTCGCTCTTTGAACTCGGAAGCCATGGCGGCGACAAGATTCCCGACTGGAAGGAGTCGGTGAAGCATGTCTTCACCGAGATCAACAAGGATCCCAACGACATTGATCATGGCGTTACCACGGGCTACAAGGGGCTGAACGAACGCTTGCGCGGCCTGGCCAAGACCGACATGATCGTGCTGGCCGCCCGGCCCGCCATGGGTAAAACCTCGCTGGCCATGAACATTGCCGAAAATGCCGCTCTCGGCCGATTGGCCAAGGACAACAAAGGTGTGCCGGTGGGGATTTTCAGTCTGGAGATGTCGCGCGAGCAACTGGTGCGCCGCATGCTCTTTTCCCATGCCCGTGTTTCCATGCAGGCCGTACAGAAAAACCTGACCACGGAAAACCACATGCGGCTGACCGAGGCCGTTGACCGCTTGTCCAAAGCCAATATCTACATCGACGACACTCCCGGTCTCGAGGCCGTCGAACTGCGCTCCCGCGCCCGCCGCATGAAGAGCCGCTACGATGTTGAGTTGATCATCATCGACTATCTCCAGCTCATGAACTACTCCAAGTTTTCCAAGGATGGCCGCCAGCGCGAAACCATGGCCATCTCCGGTGCGATCAAGGCCATGGCCAAGGAGCTCGACATCCCGGTCGTTGTGCTCAGCCAGCTCAGTCGCGCAACGGAAGGCCGCGGCGACAACATCCCCAAGCTCTCCGACCTGCGCGACTCCGGCGCCATCGAGCAGGATGCCGATGTTGTACTCTTGCTCTATCGTCCCAGCTACTACAAACATGGCGAAGACCGGGATTCCGACAACCGCGCCATCGTTGACGTGGCCAAGTTCCGCCACGGGGAAACAGGCGACGTGCAGATGAGCTTTATCCGGGAATATACACGTTTCGAAGACCGCGACCCGCGTGACGACGACCACGTTCCTGCCAATTATTAATTTCCAACCCGCGAAACCATTCAATGAAAAGAACCGTACTCATCCTGCTCATCGCTTTTTCCGGGATTGCGGCATCGGCTGAAACCATTAAGAATATCCGCATTGTCAACCAGGCGGGCGAGTCCTACGATATGAGTTCGGTATCCGCCTTCACCTCGTTCAAGGTGGGCGAGCAAGTGACCGACCGTGAAATCATCCTTTCCTCCATTGCGGTGGATGTGAACCGCATGCGCGAATCCGGACGCTATTCATACGTCAATGCGCGCATGGATGTGGAGGCTGATGGCGTGACCCTG
>QNFR01000249.1 GCA_003646405.1 Gammaproteobacteria bacterium | reverse complement strand
TTTCCAGGCGCATCTCAAAAGTGTGCAAATCCCGGTTATTGATTCCCACCAGTGGTGTGGACAGTTCCAGTGCCCGCTCCAACTCGGCGCGGTCATGCACTTCCACCAGTACATCAACGCCGACTTCCGCCGCGGCGTGGGCCAGCTCCCGCATTTGTTCATCGGCCAGCGCCGCGACTATCAACAACACAGCATCGGCGCCTATGGCCCGGGCTTCCACCACCTGATAGGGATCGACGGTGAAATCCTTGCGCAGCACCGGCAGGTCGCAGGCCGCCCTGGCCTCTTGCAAATACTCGTCTGAGCCCTGAAAAAAGTCGATATCCGTCAATACGGAAAGACAGGCCGCGCCACCGTTTTGATAGCTTGTGGCAATCTGCCCGGGCTGAAAATCCTCGCGGATAACGCCTTTACTGGGGGAGGCCTTTTTCACTTCCGCAATAACCCCGGGCTCGCCACAGGCGATTCGCTGTTGCAGCGCAGCGGCGAAACCCCGTGGGGCGGTCTGCTCTTTAATGCGTTGCTCCAGGCTGGCCAGTGAATTACGGGGCCTGCGCCGGGCCACTTCTTCGCGCTTGCGCGCCAGAATTTTGCGCAGGATAGTGGGGGCATTCACTGTCATAGGATCAACCCGCCTCCCCACGCATCAACTGCGTGAAATGGATAAATTCCTTGAGCTTTTCCAACCCCTGGCCGGTGGCCAGGACATCCTCCGCCATGGCCATGCCGTCGGCCAGTGTAGCCGCGACGCCACTGACGTAGATAGTCGCTCCCGCATTCAACGCCAGCATTGCAGCCGCTTTGCGCGATGGCGCGTCTTGCGCGCCAGCCAGGGCACTGGTAATCAGCTCCGCCGAGGCGGCCGCACTGTTCACGGTCAGACCCTCGAGGCTTTGCCTCTCTATCGAGAACTCTTCGGGAGTAATGTGATAGCAGGAAATGGTGCCATCGCGCAGTTCCGCCACCTGGGTGCTCGCGGCGATGGATATCTCATCCAGGCCATCATCCGAGTGCACGACCATGACATGCTCGGCGCCCAGGGCTTTGAGTACCTCGGCCAAAGGCCGGCACAAGTCAGGGGAAAATACACCTACCACCTGACGTTTTACCCCGGCAGGGTTGGTCAGGGGGCCCAGGATATTAAATACCGTGCGCAAACCCAGTTCCCGACGCGGCCCAATGGCGTGGCGCATGGCGCTGTGGTGCGCGGGGGCGAACATGAAACCCACCCCCACTTCGTTAATGGCCCGTGCCACCTGCTCCGGCGCAAGATCCAGGGGCATACCCAGTTGCTCCAGCACATCGGAACTACCGCTGGTACTGGAGACCGAACGATTGCCGTGCTTGGCCACCTTGGCCCCGGCTGCCGCCACCACAAAGCTGGAGGCAGTGGACACATTGAACAGATTGGCACCGTCGCCGCCTGTGCCCACCAGATCCACCAGGTTGGGATCGGCCACCACAACGGGTGTGGCCAGTTCGCGCATCGCCTGGGCGGCGCCGGCAATTTCATCTACGGTTTCACCTTTCATGCGCAGAGCCACCAGCAGGCCGCCTATTTGCGCGCCAGTGGCGTCGCCGGACATCATCTGGCGCATAACAACCGCCATTTCCTCGCGACTGAGATTGTCACCACACACCACCACGGCCAATGCTTGCTGGATATTCATTTATGCTTCCCCTAGTGTCCTGTCCGGTTGATTCGCATGATTTCAGAGCCTACTGGGCGCGCCGGACAGGGCACTACTGATCCAGGAAATTGCGCAGCAGGTCGTGCCCATGAGCAGTGAGTATGGATTCGGGATGAAATTGCACCCCCTCGACGGCCAGTTCCCGGTGCCGCAGCCCCATGATTTCATCGATTTCACCAGAGCCGGTCTCAGTCCATGCAGTGACCTCCAGGCAATCCGGCAGGCTGTCTTTCTCCACCACCAGGCTGTGATAGCGGGTCGCCTCAAACGGCTGGCTGAGCCCGCGAAATACGCCTTCACCCCGATGGTGTATCAGCGACGTCTTGCCGTGCATGACCTGGCGCGCCCGCACCACTTTACCACCGAACACCTGGCCGATACTCTGGTGACCCAGGCAGATACCCAGCAGCGGCAGCACACCCGCATACCGCTCAATAACCGCCATGGAAATACCCGCTTCGTTCGGCGTGCAGGGGCCCGGCGAGATCACAATCTTGTCCGGCGCCAGGGCCTCGATATCGCTCACGGTAATTGCGTCGTTGCGCACCACGTGGACATCAGCGCCCAACTCACCCAGATACTGCACCACGTTGTAGGTGAAGGAGTCGTAATTATCTATCATCAGCAACATATTCAGTCCTCCCCCGCCAACACCATGGACGCCGCCCGGAACATGGCGCGGGCCTTGTTGTGGGTTTCCTTCCACTCCAGTTTCGGCACGGAATCGGCCACCACGCCACCACCAGCCTGCACGTAAAGCTTGCCGTCCTTGATCACGGCGGTGCGAATTGCGATGGCCGTATCCATATCACCCGCCCAGGAAATATAGCCCACAGCACCTCCGTACACACCGCGTTTGACCGGCTCCAACTCGTCGATGATTTCCATGGCACGAATTTTGGGGGCACCGCTGAGAGTCCCGGCCGGCAACGTGGCACGCAACACATCGATGGCGGATTTGCCCTCTTTCAGTACGCCGGTGACGTTGGACACAATATGCATCACGTGGGAGTAGCGCTCCACCTCCATTTTAGCGGTGAGCTCCACCGAGCCGATCTCGGCGATACGGCCCACATCGTTGCGACCCAGATCGATT
>QNFR01000248.1 GCA_003646405.1 Gammaproteobacteria bacterium | reverse complement strand
TTTTTTTCAATAATACCCAGCCCGCGCTGCAGGGCCTCATCGCTGATCTCCAGCAGTTTGACCGGTATGCCTACGTTGGCAAAGTTCATGGCGATGCCGCCGCCCATGGTACCGCCGCCGATAATCGCCACCGAGTGAATTTCCCGGGTCGCTGTGCCCCGGTCCAACCCCTTGATTTTGGCAGCTTCCCGTTCAGCAAAAAACATGTGGCGCATGGCGCCGGACTGTGTCGATTGCATGCACTCCATAAAGCGCTCACGTTCGAATTTCAGCCCCTCCTCGAAAGGGAGTTCAACCGCCGCTTCTACACAGCTGACAATATGCAGGGGCGCGATCTGGCCCCGGGCCCGCCTGGCAAGTTTTGCTTTGTAGCTGTCAAACAGCCCGTCCGGCACAGCGGCGGCATCTATAGTGATGTCTCTCACGCGGCGCAGGGGTGCGGCGTCGGTTATCAGTTCCCGGGCATAAGCCATGGAGGCTTCCAGCAAGTTGTCATCCACGACCCTGTCGATCAGTCCTGCCTGCTCTGCTTGCTGTGCGCTAATCGGGTTACCGCTGGTTATCAGCTCCAACGCTACTTCGACACCTGCCAGGCGCGGTGTACGCTGGGTGCCGCCGGCACCGGGTAGCAGGCCCAGTTTAACTTCCGGCAGACCTACCTTCGCGCTGCTCACAGCGCAGCGGTAATGGCAGGCCAGTGCCGTTTCAAACCCCCCGCCCAACGCTGTACCGTGGATAGCCGCGATTACAGGTTTTTTGGAGCCTTCAATGGACGCCAGCATCTCACCCAGGGACGGTGGCGAGGGCGGCTTGCCAAATTCGGAGATATCGGCGCCGGCGATAAACGTGCGCCCCTCACAAATAAGTATCAGGGCCTGGCTGCTGTCGCTTTGTGCCGCTTCGACGGCTTGTTGCAGGCCCTGCCTCAGGGTGTGTGAGAGTGCATTAACCGGCGGGTTGTTTAATTGTATAACGCCGATATTGTCGATTAGCTGATAACTTACGATGGACATAACACGATTTCCTTCCTGTTTTTTTTTAAGGCTAGATTCTTTCAATGACGACCGCGATACCCTGGCCGACACCGATACACATGGTGGCGAGTCCATACCGGCCACCCGTTCTTTCGAGTTGGCGCAGGGCGGTCAAGAGAATACGCCCGCCGCTGGCTCCCAGCGGATGACCGATGGCTATGGCTCCGCCATTGGGGTTGACGCGCGGGTCGTCAAAATCAATAGCGAGCTGCTGGAGACAGCCCAGGGCTTGTGTTGCAAAGGCTTCGTTAAATTCCATGACATCCATATCGTCGAGAGTGAGGCCCGCTCGCTCCAGGGCTTTGCGGGTTGCCGGTACCGGCCCCAAGCCCATCACTCTTGGCTCCACACCAGCGATGGCTCCAGCAAGAATACGCGCGCGAGGTTTTGTCTCAAATTGTTCCCCCATTGCCTTGCTTCCGATCAGCAGTGCAACGGCACCATCATTAATGCCTGAGGCGTTGCCGGCAGTGACGATGCCGTCCTTAAAAAGAGGGCGTAATTTCTCAAGCGCTGTCACATCAGTTGCCGGGCGCGGGTGTTCATCGGTGTTTATCGTTATCGTAGGTTTGCGGCGCCCTTGTGAGACGTCAATGGGAATGATCTCACCGTCAAAGAAGCCCCTGGCGCGGGCTGCTTCATACCTGGCCTGTGATGCTGCGGCAAAAATGTCGCTCTGCTGCCGGGTGATGCCCAGTTCCGCGGCGACATTGTCGGCTGTTTCCGGCATTGTGTCGTTGCCAAACTGCGCTGTGATCTCAGGGTTGGTGAAACGTGCCCCCATGGTAGTGTCGACAAATTGCTGACCCCGGTCAAACGCCTTGGTGGCTCTGGACATGACCAGCGGTGCCCGGCTCATTGACTCCACGCCGCCAGCTACAAATAACTCACCTTCTCCGGTCTTGATACAGCGAGACGCATCCAGAGCAGCGGCCAGCCCTGAGCCACATAGGCGATTGACTGTGTGGCCCCCTGTCTCTATCGATAACCCAGCAAGCAATCCGGCGAAGCGCGCCACGTTACGGCAATCTTCGCCAGCCTGATTGGCGGTGCCAACAATGACATCCTCATAGTTGGGGAAGTCGAAACTGTTGCGTTGCACCACCGCCCTGATCACATGTGCCAGCAGATCATCGGGCCGAGTGGAGGAAAGGCATCCTCCGTGGCGTCCAAAGGCGCTGCGGCCTCCATCGTAGATAAAAGCTTCATTCATTGGGGTTTTCCTCTTCAAAAACTGGCAATTTAAAAATAGTAGTGTTTCACTATGTGGAACATAAAATACATAAATATGCTGATAATGGAATTAAGTGTTGCAAAAAAAGATATTCGCTGTCAATATTTTCTGCATTATGTTGCAAAGTCGGTATCCTCATCTTCCTGTAATAAGTCATTCAGAGTGTGAATTAAGGAGTATGGGAGTCCGATGAATAGGCCTGTTGTGCAAAAAAGTGAACCCTCAGACGACAGAGAAATGCCATTTGCCCTGCAATTGGAACCCCCGGTTGAGGTAGATAAAAGCGATCGCAAATTTGTTGCCACCCTGGCCAAGGGCATGGACCTGTTGCGTGCGTTTCAAGCCCGAATTGGTCCGCTGGGCAATAAGGAACTGGTGGAGTTGACTGGCTACCCCAAGGCCACTGTCAGTCGCATGACCTACACCCTGGTAAAGACCGGCTATTTACGTCAGCGTGGCGATGGCAAGTTTGAGATCAGTGCGCGGGTCCTGTCCCTGGGCTACCCACTATTGGTCGGTCAGCG
>QNFR01000247.1 GCA_003646405.1 Gammaproteobacteria bacterium | reverse complement strand
GAGGGCGACCCCGGTCCATTCACTCTGGCTGGTCAGGCCGCACAGCACCTGTGGAGAACTTTTCTCCCCCGCCCGGGTATCGAGATTGCCCGAACACTCGATAAAGCAGGTGCGGGTCACCGAGGTAAAGCGCTTGAGATCATCCAGGCTGAACTTCAGCGGCTTGTCCACCATGCCATGTATCAATAATTCGTGACTAGCGGGGTCAATCTGCGGTACACCCCCATGGTGACGCTCGAAATGCAGGTCAGCGGGTGTGATAGTGCCGTGTAAGCTTTGCAGTGGTGTGAGTGAAATTATGTTGTACGCCGGGACGCGTTTCAGGGTTTCATAAGGTGACCTGGCTCCCAGCGCGCTGACTGACGCACCAGGTACACGAGTGGGGTCGGGGGCGGGCTGTACATCGTCAAACATCCAGGGGCCAGGTGTCCCGGATTCAAAATGATCTGTCGCGTATAACCATATTTCTGTGTGGGGCAATGCAGCAGACTATGCCGCTGGCCCGAGTGCCCCCGGGAGTTGCCTTATGGTCGCGACTTTTCACTGATCTAGGTAATATATGCTTAATAGGCATCAGTCTTACAAGGAATAGACAATGTATACAACTTTGGAATGGGTCGCATTGGGTATCTGGATCTTTGTCATCATAGTATTTGTTTATGGCATTATCGCCATTCACGATATTCCCGCATCGGTGGCCAGGAAGCGGAACCACCCACATGTGGATGCGATTGAAGCCGCGGGTTGGGTCAGCTTGTTTATGATGCACGCGTTGTGGCCTTTTCTCTGGATATGGGCTTTTTACTACAGGCCTGAACTCGAGGAGGAGAAACAATCCCAAATTCAAAAACTCGAAGAGGAGATGGACGGCATCAGGGCGGCGCTCAGTGCTATGCAACTGGCACGAACAGAAGGGCGGCTCAATGACATAAGTACTGGTAGCACAACAGCAACTCAAGATAACGGCAAGGAGGCCTGATTATGGATATGTTACTGATGTTGACCTATGCCGCCCTGGCCATCAGCGCCTTTAAAATATTCAGGGTGCCGGTGACAAAATGGACGGTCACAACAGCTGCTTTGGGTGGTGTATTTATGATGTCATGGATTTATATTTCCATGGCGTTTTTTCATCCTTTTACCCCTTATGCGCGCACCTATTTTCAGACGATCCCCATTTCTGCAGATACGAAGGGTAAGGTTGTGGAAGTGTTTGTCGAAACAGATCGGCCACTTAAACAGGGGGATCCCCTTTTCCAGGTTGATCCAGAGCCCTTTCAACTTGAGGTGGATAGACTGAAGGCAGAGTTGATATTAGCCGAACAACACCTGGGCGAAATGACAACATTGATAAAGACGGGCTCGGTAAGGCGTACCGAGCTGGAGCGCGCCCAATCTGAACGAGATTCAACAGAGGCACAGCTTGAAGAGGCACAATTTGATCTGGAAATGAGTACGGTGCGCGCTCCGGCAGATGGCCATGTCGCGCAAAGCAGAGTGCGTCCGGGAGTGATGGCGGGAGGCTTTAAAGTCTCTTCATTGATGACATTTGTTATAGACGAAGATCCCTATTTTGTCGCCGCATTTAAACCCAATGCGCTGCAGAATATTGAGGTAGGTGCAGAGGCGGAAGTGTTTTTTACGGCAATTCCAGGTAAAGTTTTCAAGGCAAAAGTGAAGAAATTGATAGGTGAAATTTCTGAAGGGCAGTTGAGATCCACAGGGCTAAAAATGGTCAGTTTTTCCGAGAAATTACCGCCGGGAAGGATACCCGTGGTAATTGAAGTTCTCGATGACCTGTCTTCTTACAACCTTCCCGAAGGCACTTCAGCGGGTGTTGCTGTGTATTCTACCCATCTGGCGTTTTTGGGTGAATTGCGAAGAATACTGTTGCACATGATGAGTTGGCAAAATATATTCAGTTTCGATGAAGCTGAGAAATAGAAAGGCTTATCAATTCAGGTTTCGAGATATGAATCATGTATGAAGTTCTGGTAATTCTCGCCGCTTTTGTTTTTCTGTACAGCATTGTTGCCGGTGGGCTTGAGCGCACGCCGGTTAATGGGGCAATCGTATTTATGGCCTTTGGTTTGGCTATCGGCCCGTCTGGTTTCGGTTTTCTTGGTATGGCCGTGGAAATTGAAGTGCTGCGCTCACTGGCCGAACTGACTCTGGGTTTAGTGCTGTTTACCGATGCATCCAACGCGAATCTTACCGTGCTCAAGCACAGCGTCGGTATCCCCAGACGACTACTGTTAATTGGGCTGCCACTGACAATTCTGCTGGGTTTCTGTGCCGGCATGCTGCTGTTCGACGGGCTGGGTTTGCTGGAGATCGCTATTCTGGCAACGATGTTGGCTCCGACCGATGCCGCTCTGGGCAAGGCGGTGGTAACCAATGAAGCGGTGCCATCGAAGATCCGCGAGAGTCTGAATGTGGAAAGCGGCCTGAACGATGGTATCTGTGTACCGATCTTGCTTGTATTTCTCGCTCTTGCCACAAGTATTGGGGCCGGTGCTGAGTCGGAGACTACTTCGCACCTTGTGCTGAAGCTGCTCATCGAACAGATTGGCATCGGTGTTGGCGTGGGCATTGGGTCAACAATAGTTGGCAGTATGCTGATCAGGCAATGTGCCCAACGTGGTTGGATCACCGAGAGCTGGCGGCAGCTGCCTGTGATCGCACTGGCATTATCCTGCTTCGCGTTGGCGCAGATTCTCGGTGGCAGCGGATTTATCGCCTGTTTTGTCGGAGGCTTATTATTTGGCTCGCTTGCCAGAGAGCACAAGCATGACCTG
>QNFR01000246.1 GCA_003646405.1 Gammaproteobacteria bacterium | reverse complement strand
CCAATAATTCTTCGTTATGCGTGGCTTGTGCGGCGACCAGTGCCTTCAGAGCATGGACGTCATTCGGTAGCTGGTGGGGCTGAATTGGCATGCCTGTTATTATACCGCAGCGGTGTTTGAAAATCTCTATAAAACACTGGTATAGCAGAGTTTTCCATGTGGTTGCAGGCGCGAGATATCGTAGCCGTCGAGCAACCAGTTCAGTTGCTGGGCGGTGAGTGTGACGACCTCCTCACTGGACTTGCGCGGCCAGTAAAAGCGCGATTTCTCCAGGCGCTTTTGCCACAGGCAAAAGCCATTCGCCTCCCAATAGAGCACCTTAATCTGGTTGCGTCGGCGGTTGCAAAAAATGTAGAGCTGTTCTGCGAAGGGGTTCATTCGCAGAGTGTCTTCCACCAGGACAGCCAGGCCATTGATGCCGCGGCGGAAGTCGACTGGATCCCGACAGAGATACACTGCCGGGATGTCATTGGAGGGCCGCATCATGGCAGGGCGACCGCAGTACTCAGAACCAGCGCCAGGGTTGCTGCATCCACTTTGCCGCCGAACGAGATGGCCAGGCCGTTGGGCAACTGGACGTGCCACTGGGTATCACCGACGGGGTTGCCAGCAACGACCTGAACCTGCTGAAAGCGGGTTGGCTGGGGGCGTGGCACAGTGCCTTTCTCGGCCAGGGCCTTCCTGGCGGAGTACATGGATTTGACCTTGATACCGTGCTCCCTGGCATAATCGATTGTGGTTTTGCCCGAGGCATTGCAAGCGCGGATGTGTTTGAGCCAGTATTGCTGGCGTTCGGTGAGGTCAGTGCCTTGGGTGGCGGTCATGTGGCTACTCCTGTCAGTGTGGGACTGACAGGGTGCCCCCTGGATTAGCTCATGGATAGGACGTGGTTAACTGCGCGCTTACATAGTATAAACAAAAAAGCCCTGTAAAACAGGGCCTTAAGGATATTATTGGATGGTATTAGATAAAATTTGGTGGGGCGGCGGGAATTGAACTGGCCTCCCAAGAAATTGATTTCCCAATAATTGTTATCTTGTCAGGGACCAGAGTATTACTTTCTGTATTACAAAAGCCCTTCAATATGCCGAACAGGAAGCATCAAGGTCATTGGGGCGATGAGCGAAACCTGGAACCCGTAGCTCAAATAAAATCGTTTGGCCTCTTCAGAGATAGCATGTACCAGTATGGCGCGAATACCCACATTTTTTGATACTGACAGTGTGCGTAACAGGGCGTCTTTCAATAATGCAGACCCCAGTCTCTTCCCCTGCATACGAACGTCAATAGCCAACCGACCCAGCACCATGACCGGAATGGGCTCTGGCATATTGCGGGCGATGGATTTTGGGGAGGCCATGCGCTCGACACTGCCGCTGGCGAGCGCATAGTACCCGATCACCTGATTGTCTCGGCAGATCACAAAGGTGCGGCTGGCACCGTTGGCCTGGTTTTTCAGGGCGCGCTTTATCAGCCAATCATTAAGGGCATCATTGCCACAGTCGAACTCAGATACTTCGTGGCTACCCGTCAAGATGGTCGGAGGCGTGCTTACTCCCATGGCGAGGGATTGGTTAGCAATGATTTCAGTTTGGTATTGTCGGGTACGAGTGCTTTCAGAGCAGTATCAAAGGCTGCCAGGGCATCGTCATCCAATTGGAAAAAACGCTGGTCCAGCAACACATTCTCGGCCTCGCGGCAAGCAACATCCAGAATGAAAGCGCTTCTATCCACATTCAGTGCCTGTGCTGCTTTAGTCAGAAGGGCATGTTGGCGAGGTTCGACGCGCATATTAATGGGGGCGGTTTTAGCCATAGCGGCAGTCTCATTGTATATTTAATAGCTACACAGTATAGTGTAGCTATTAAATATACGCAACAGTGTTGCATCGCCCGCGCCGCACGAAGCCCTCGTCACTAGCGAGCGAAGCGGGGTAGTGACGAGGCAGCAGAGCCCCGAACTACCACGGTTTGCGCAAGAATATAGGGGTTCACTGCGAGTTCGGTCTAAGTATACTGGCCCAGATTGATACTGAAAATGAATCTATCCGCAGGCCACAGCGGTAATGTGGCAGAGGGGTCGTCCTCGTTATGCTTTCATAACAAAAACGGCGAAGCGTCCATAGAGCTTTTCAGGACGTACCGGCCAACGGCCGTCAGCTCATTTTAAAAACAGGGTGCAATGCCCATTTTTCCTGGCGGTATATGCCGCCGAACATTTGCTGAGGGATCAGCTACTTTACGTATGACCGTAATTGATATGGAACTTTTAACTCAGCGGACTATTTGTGCGCGTTACTTTGAAGGAGGTGAAATTTCACCATGACACCGGCTCATTGAGCCAATTGGATTACGTAGTGCCTTCTTCAACAGAGGAAAAGCTGCGTGCCTATGACTGAGGCATCTCAGGTTGAATGGGAGTCGTGTCCCGAGACCTTTCCGCGCAGGCGGACCCCGTCAGGCTACGAGCCTGTGGTTGGTCAAAAACACTTACCGGAAATAATCTACACGTAGAAACCTGAACCACCAATTGGTATTGGTTCCACTGGAACCAGCGCGAACAGGGAGACTGGAATGTCCGACAGTATTTGAAAGGATTCTATAGTACCCCTTTTATCGTGTCCGGCTAGCATAGACAGGTCATTGAAAATTTAGGAGGAAAACAAATGACGTGCAAAATTTTGAGACTCAATGAAGTCAAGACAATGACTGGCTTGTCTCGCTCGACAATTTATTCGGAAATGGCCAAGGGAAATTTCCCGAAACAACTACAGCTGACTGGTGCTCGCTCTGTTGGTTGGTATGAGAGTGCGATTATCCAGTG
>QNFR01000245.1 GCA_003646405.1 Gammaproteobacteria bacterium | reverse complement strand
CACCAACGTGCCGAGTTGGTGCTGTAGGTAAAGTCCATGTAGTTGCCGAGAGTGTCGGAAACCCGGCTTACCGCCCAGCTCAGCACGTTGGTGTGGCTGCCCGGCATCGTTCTAGGTCTGGACCCAGTCGGGGCTGATCTATGAATACGGGAACACCACCGACTCCCGTTTCAAGCCGGGCAGCCACACCAACGTGCTGAGCTGGGCGGTAAACCGGGTTTCCGACACTCTCGGCAACTACATGGACTTTACCTACAGCACCAACTCGGCCGGGCCGCAGATCAGCCAGATCGAATACACGGGCAACACGAACGCCTCGCTGAGCCTGTACAACTCGGTGGAGTTTTCCTACGAAGCGCGCCCCGATCCCTCGCTGCGCTATTTCATGGGGGCGAAGATGGAGCAGACCAACCGGCTCTCGAAAATCACCATGAAGCACAACGGCGACTACATGCACGACTACCGTCTCTCCTACACCAACAGCGTTGCAGGCCAGAGCCTACTGGCCTCCTTCCAGCAGTTTTTCGGGGAGGGCGACGACGTGGACCGCCTGCCCGAAACCCGCTTTGAATACAGCGGGTGCTCCGTCGTGGCCAGCAATTTCAACTACAGCGCGGGCACGTCGGTTTTCCAGGAAGGGGGCGAGATCATGCACTCCTTCATTACAGAGTACGCCCGATGTCTTCAGGGTGATTTCAACGGGGATGGCATGATGGACGTATGCAGCCTGGGGCCGGAGAACATGTTGGATGGCGAAAAGCGCTGGGTGGGATTATCCAACGGGGACGGCACGTTCGGTTTCACGTCGGGCACCAACGCGCTGCCGGCGCACCTGGCGGCCGGCGTGGGTACGGCGGGGGGTTCGATACAGACCGGCGATTTCAACGGCGACGGGCGGACGGATCTTTTCGGCGCGGGGCAATACGAAAGCGAGCGCTGGCTGGGTATTTCCAACGGCAACGGGACATTCGATTACACGGAAGGCTACGCCGCGCTGCCGGCGAACCTTGATGTTGTTGTCAATGGGGACGGCATATGCGTCGGGATTCAGGTTGGCGATTTCAATGGCGATGGCCGGACGGATATCTGCAGCATGGGAGGAAGCGCCGCAACGAGCTGGGTGGGGCTTTCCAACGGCGACGGCACATTTTGGTTCAAGTCGGGCACCAATGCGATGCTGCAGCATCTGGACAGCGTATTGTCATCCGCCGGAAGCACGATGCGGACCGGTGACTTCAACGGCGACGGGCGGACCGATGTTTGCAGCGTGGGGCCCCCGGCTGGCATGGGGAATGACGAAACGCGCTGGCTGGCGCTTTCGACCACGAACGGCACGTTCGACTTCACATGGGGAACCAACATGCTGGCGGAGGGGCTGGCGAGCTATACCTATTCCGTGACGCAGGTGCCGGGGTCTTCGCCGATCTACGCGTTGGGCTGTGCAGTGCAGGTTGCGGACTTCAACGGGGATGGACTAACCGACCTCTGCAGCCTGGGGAATTCCGAAGCGACGAGCTGGGTGGGGCTTTCCAACGGCGACGGCACCTTCGATTGCACATCGGGAACCAACTTCCTGCCGGCGAACCTCGAGGCCTATGTTCTCCCGACGGAGGCGGGCTGCACGGTGCTGACCGCCGATTTCAACGGGGATGGCCTAGCGGATATCTACAGCGCGGGCGGTAGCGAAAGCCAGCGCTGGCTAGGGCTTTCCAAGGGGGACGGCACGTTCGACTTCACGGAAGGCTACGCCATGCTTCCATCGGGCTTTGCAGCCATTCCCGCCGGGTGGATGCTGAGCGAATTGAAGGCGGGCGACTTCAACGGCGACGGGTGGGCCGATATCTGCAGCCTAGGCTTCGAGGGCATGAACTACCCCCGGGAATGTCGCTGGATAGGGCTTTCCAACGGCGACGGCACCTTTGAATACACCTCTGGCGACGCGTTCAGGGAAGGAGGCACCGACTCCCACTACTACTCGACCGGCGACTTCAACGGCGACGGGTTGCCCGAGATCTTCGGGGTTCCAACCGAGGAAGCCGCAGGCAACACCAACTTTACCTGGCTAGGGATGAATGGCAACCAGGCCGCGCGGCTGGAAAAGGTTGTGCAGGGATATCAAAGCGAAACGCAGCACGGTGTGGTGACGCAGATTGAATACCTGCCGCTGACGGATCCCGATATCTATGTGAAAGGCAGCGGCGCGACGTGGCCGGTGCGCGACGTGGTTCCGGCGATGCACGTGGTTTCCACCTTGTGGAAAGACAACGGGCAAGGCGGCACCTACGCCACCGACTACACCTACCGCTCCGCCCGCCGCCATTTCCATGGGCGCGGCTTCCTCGGCTTCCAGCAGTTCGAATCCTACGACCGCCAAACGCAGCTCTCCACCGTCGAAACCCTCGCGCACGACTTTCCCTTCACGGGGCGCACGCTGCAAACCGAGACCTTCTATATCCCCGACCCCGAAGCCGATCCGGGCTCCCCGGGATACAAAGAGCTCGTCCAGCTCGTTGAAAACGACTGGATCTGCGATCTGGTCGCCGGGGCCACCAACTCGCTCTTCGCCTACAACCCCAAATCCATTGCAACCACCTGGGAGCTGGGAAACACCAACGACATCGTTACGCAGACCACCACCTACAACTGGTACGATAACCAAGACACCAACGCGTTGCCGCCAACCACCCAGCCGACCAACCTGTTGGCCAAAATCACCTACGGCAACCTCGTGCAAAGCGAGGTCGATTATGGCGGCGGAGGTCTCAAGCAAACCACAGTAAACAGCTACGACGACTGGGTCGATCCCACGCACTGGCTGCTCGGTCGCCT
>QNFR01000244.1 GCA_003646405.1 Gammaproteobacteria bacterium | reverse complement strand
TCCGTTTCCACATCGGCCTTGCGGCGGCGCACCATGAGGGGCTTCACGCGCTCATGCAGGCGGTCGAGGTTTTGGTATTCGTCCGGTCGGCCGCGCTCGTCGAAGCGATAGTATTCGCGGTTGAACCGGAAGAGCGGCCCGAGGCGGGCGGGGTCGATGAAGTTGACGATGGAGTAGAGGTCGTCGATGCGGTTTTCGATCGGGGTTCCGGTCAGCACGAAGGCATAGCGGCTCTGCAGCTTTTTGATCGCCTGCGCGGTTTTCGTGCTCCAGTTCTTGATGCGCTGGGCTTCGTCGAGCACGATCACATCCGGCTTCATGCGCATGTTGATTTCATCGAAGTCGCGCATCACCTGCTCGTAGTTCACCAGCGTGAAGAACGGGCCGTCTTCATAAATGCGCCACCGCTTTTCTGGAATGCCGAAAACAATCTGGTTTCCAAGATCTGTAAACTTGGCAATCTGCTCCTCCCATTCCGACTTGAGCGACGCCGGCGAAACGACCAGCACGCGGCGGGCCTTTCCCATCCGGTGCAGCAGCGCGCAGGCCGCCACCGCCTGGATGGTTTTCCCCAGCCCCATCTCGTCCGCGAGAAGCGCGCGCTCGGTAAAGGCCAGGTGCAGCATGCCGTCGCGCTGGTAGGGATAGAGAGGTAGCTTCGTTTCGTGCGCCGGGTATTCCCCGGAAACCACCTTCGCTTCATAGTCTCGCCGGAGCAGCATCCGTTCCGTCTCCCGCCTCCGCGACTCCACCCACGGAGCCAGCTCCTGCGAAATCCGCAGCTTTGCCGCCCGCGACTTTTTCGCCGCAGCCAAAAAAGTCTCCGGTTGATCGATCAATCCGTCGGGGGAAACAAACCCCTTTAGGTATTCCGGAAGCAAATGGGGGTTCCGTTCGATTTTCAATCCGTTCTGGAACGGAACCACATCCACGCGGTCCGATCCGCTTTCCAGGGCTTCCCGGAACGCCTTGCGCTCCCTTTTTTGCAGGTGCATCAGCACGGCCTCGACATGCTTGTCCGTCCCCAGCCCGTTGATCTGGAAATCAATGGTGTCGGATGCAAACACGCGGTTTTTAAGGTCGCGGATTTCGACGGCATATTCCCCGCCGCTCTGCGAGCGCACCTTGAAGTTGGAAAAGACCGGATGCTTCGGATCCAGGTTTTCAATCGAAAGTGGCGGTTCCTCCATCGCCCGCAAGCGGCGGCGGTTCACCTCGTGTTCATCCGTCGTATTCCAGTCCGTGACGGGCGGCAGGCTCCGCCGCAGCTCTTCCGACGGACTCAGCTTCTTTCTCGGTTTCCGCGTCTTCATTCTCCCGTCCTCCTCAAATCCACAGCGCTGGAATATGCAATCCAGATTGACGATCGTCAATCTGGATTGCAGGTCAATGGTGTTCACAACAGGGTTGGCCCCTCCATGGGAAGCGTGTAGCCAAGGGCTTCGTAGCCCTTTGTTCGCCGCTGGAACATGCGCGATAGCATCGGGCAGCCTTGGTCGACGTAGTCGTAGACCCGCACTTCGCTTTTTGACTCGTGCAGGCGGTGCAGGCGTCCGGCATATTGCGAAAGGATGCCGCGCCAAGAGACGGGCATGGCGAGGAACAGGGTATCGAGGCGCGGATCGTCGAAGCCTTCCCCGAGATAGCGCCCGGTGGCGAGTACGACATGGGGGAGATCTTTCCATTCACCGAGCTTCGCGGCGGTTTCCTCCAGTTTTTTCTTCCCGAGACCTCCCTTGAGCACAACGAGCCGTCCGACTTCCGGCTCGATCAGTTCGCGAAGGATTTCCAGATGGTGCGTGCGCTCGGTGAGAACCAATGGACACCGCCCCTGCTTAAATGCCTCAACAACTTCCTTGGCCATGCGCAGGTTCCGGGGTTTGGAAACCATGAGCAATCGGTAGATTTCCGTGATGGACAGTTCCTCCTCGGCAGGGAATTCCACATCGCTGCACCGGCGGACAACGACGTTGTGGTCGAACGGGCGGTTTCGTGCCTGTTTTTTGTCGTGCGCCGTGTAGCGGATCGCCCCGCACTGCATGAAGACAATCGGCTGGTGGCCATCGCGCCGCACCAGCGTTGCGGAAAGCCCCGTTACAAATCTGGCCGGGCACGCCTTCAGGACATCCTCGAAGCTCTTCGCGGAAATATGGTGGCATTCGTCGACGATCACATAGCCATAATCCGCTACAAGGTCATCCACCATGCCCTTCCGGTTGAGGCTCTGTATCACCGCCACATCAATCTCCCCGGAAACCTTGCGCTTTCCGCCGCCAATTTGCCCGATGGCATTTTGATCCAGTCCCAGAAAGGCCGATAGCCGCGCCACCCATTGCTCCATCAATTGGCACCGATGGACCACGACCAGCACATTGGTTTTCCGCTGTGCAATCAACCACGCCGCCAGCACTGTTTTCCCAAAGGCGGTCGGTGCGGACAAAACACCGATATCGTGTTTCAGCAGCGCCTTTCCCGCCAGCAGCTGCTCGCTTCTCAATGTGCCGTAAAACGAAACGTCCAGCGTTGTGCCCGTCGCCCGTTGATCGGAAACCTGCACCTCCACGGAAAGCGATTTCAGCAAGGCCGCCAATTCGTCCGCACAGCCGCGCGGCAATCCAATGTGCTCTGGAAATTCCTCTGCGCAGGCAATGATGCGCGGCTTGTTGAACACGGGCATGCGCATAGCCTGCGCCTTGTAGAACTCGGGGTTCTGGAACGCCGCCAATCGAAGGATTGCATTCCGCAACGACGGGGAAAGGTTTGCTTTTGGAATGTAGATCTGGTTGCCCAGCACAATCTCGACCGACGAAGGGTGTTTCCCTGAAATATTTTCGG
>QNFR01000243.1 GCA_003646405.1 Gammaproteobacteria bacterium | reverse complement strand
GCTTCGATTTTAGATCCGCCAACTGTTCTGGTTTGCTAGGCACTTTACCGTCCTTTGCTTGGCTGCACGAGATAAGTATTATTGCCGACAGAATTGAAACTAATGGGGTTTTTATTTTTATCATCTTGTGCTGGATTCCTTCCGTTTGTCTTCCTTGCGATTACCGAGAGAAATAAAAGAGGCTAGGCCTTGATGCTTCTCCCCATTTATTTCCCGTACAATTCTTCCCAAAACGCGATGGTCTCTTCCGAATAGTTGTCGAACAGCGCGCGTTCTTCTTCGGTGGGAGCAATGTTCTGTTCAGCGGCTTCCTTGGCCCAGTTGAGGAAAAATTTGATGTCGTCCGCGTTGATGTGGGATTTATTTTCGCCGATCTCGACATAGTATGGGCCGGTGAGGGCCGTACGGTAGGACATGGCGTTGTCGGTCAGGACGCGGATCAGGAACCAGCCGCTTTGGTCGAACTCGACGTCGGGCAGCTTCTTGCCGCTTTTCCAGTCCTTGGCGGAAATGGAAGCGATCACTTCGCCATTTTTTATAATCTGGATCTCGGTAATATTGTCGCGGGCGGCTAGCTCGAGCTCGGTGGCGATGGAGAGTTTTCCGTCGGCCTTGAAGACGTGGCCGGGCAACTGGCCGTTGGCCTTGGTCCGCAGGAGTGGTCCATTGGTGATGAAGACCTTGCCTTCGCGCAGGGCTTGCCACCATTTTTCGTAGGTCAGCTCGCCTTCGACATGGGCGTAGACCCGGTTGTAACCGAACGGGCCGCCGCCAACGCAGGCCGCCGAACCTGCTGCGGGTGGAATCCTTAATCCGGAATTGAGGATCTTGAAATAGACATCCTGTTGGTATTCCGCGTTGCCGTAGGGATGGGGATATTTTCCCATGTCCCTTTGTTTTCCCCATGCCTCGGTGTCGTTGACGCCGCCATGCACAAAGTTGTTGTTCAGCACTTCGATGGAGTCCAGCTCGCCGGAGGCCAGAATGGCCGGGGTCTGCCACCAGAACATATGGTCGAGGTGAACCCATACGTCGTCGATGGCCCCGAATTCCTTGGCAAAGTGGACACTGGGCGGGGAGGACCAGCTGGCATTCGGGATTTCAATATCCTCCGGCATGCCGAAGAACATTAGCGTGGCATCCCAGCGCTCGTCCTCGCCGACGCGAGTGTCGATGAAACGGTTGTTGGGCAACTTCACCCGTGGCTCGATGTCAAGCAGTGTCTTTTCGGACGTGCGGCCCATGGGGGGATTGATCCACCACCACGGAACATAGGCAATGTGGATATTCTCGCTCTCCATCAGCAGGGGAGTGTCCTCGACGGTGGTGTGGTTATGCAGGTCGGCGGCATACCATCCGTCGAAATTGATGTTGGAAAAACGACCTAGCACCTTATTGATCTCAACGGTCTTGCCATTCTTGATCTCGAATACCCCTTCGGCATTCACAAACTCCTTGCCGCTTTCGATGGTATAGGTGTATTGGCCTTCTGGCAGGATCAGCTTTGCGCTTCCGGCGCAGGTGAATGTTTCGAAGCAGTCGGGGCAGGTATCGTCGTATTGGGGTTCACCCTTTTCATTGTACACATACAACCGACAAGGCTTTGGCCTCCCGTCCTGCTTGTTCGTAACGGTGAATTCCACAATGCCGATTCCATAGGCAGGAAGTTCAATTTGGCCGCCCATTTCAGGAAGCCCGAACTTGAGTAGCGGCAACACCTTGCCGCTCAGTGCGCTGGCAATGGTGAAGGGAATGCCTTCCTTGTGCGTCTGCTTGTGAATGTAGACCAGCAGCAGGTCGTATTCCCCGGCAGGAAGATTACTGTGGTCGCCTGGTATGGCCTTGCCATCAATAAAAATACTCTTGATGCCTTTCATGTCGCCGATGAAGCGGAGGTGCTGCTGCATGTCGTTTTTCATCTTCATGTGAAAAACCATCACATCGCCGGTTTCCAACGACTGGATTTCGGGGAAGATCATTCTCTGCTTGTTCCCAAGGGCGGGATCGATTTTATAGACCGCCTTTTTCCACACCAGCGATTTGCCGTCGGGCAGTTTCCAGTCGGATGTGAATATTCGCTTGTCCAGCACCTCAGATTCATAATCGGAAACCACCTTTCTTATGCTTAGATCCTCTGGAGAAAAAGGCCCGATATAGGCGATATTACCGTTTCCCCCTGTTGCATGGGTTGAAACGACAACGGACAGAGCCAACCATCCTATCAATATCTTCATTTAATGCCTTCCTTGTTGTTTATCGTGTAATAAATACTTGCCGAATCGGCCTCGTGTTTTTGATAGAGGGCTAGTTTTCCGTAATCTCCAACTGGAGGAAGCCCTGGGGAATACCGGTGATATCAATCTTGTTGGTGACCGAATCGAACTCCGAATCAATGGCGACAGAAGCCGTTTCGTAGGCCGTGCCGGAATCGGTCCAGGTACCTGACAGGTCAACGCTCACCTTAAGGCCATAGGTCAGGCCGCGGATCGCGTAGTCGTGTCGGCGGTTGTAGACATAGGTCACCCAGTCGCCAGAAATATTGAAGACCGGAGCATAGACCGCCGCATCGTCGACTAGCGGGTTTCCTCCGAGGGCATATTCGACCAAGTTATTCATGCCGTCCAGATCGGGATCATCCGCGCGGGCATCGTTCATGCCTGCTGCAAGTCCCTCATCGACCGCCCATCCTTCATATTCCGGATAGACATCCAGGGTCAGCTCCAGATTATCCCACAAGCCGTTGCCACCGGGAGGATTGACCCATCGTAGCGTCCGGTCGGTACTGTCATTGAATTGATAAGTGAGAGATGGAGCGATGGCGACTCCGTCGACATAGAAACCGAAGGTTC
>QNFR01000242.1 GCA_003646405.1 Gammaproteobacteria bacterium | reverse complement strand
TGACTACTTGACCAGTGTCATCCGCTGGACCTGCGTTTGGTCCACGGCCTTGAAACGTGCCAAATATACTCCAGAGGAAACACGCCGACCACCGCTATCGGTACCATCCCACACGATCGTGTAAGTGCCCGGACGAACGATCTCGTCCAAAAGGGTCGTCACCATCCGGCCACGGACGTCGTATACGGCGATCGAAATACGACCTTCCACCGCGACACCGTACTTGAAGTTCGTCATCGGGTTGAAGGGGTTGGGGTAGTTGTCGTTCAGGAAACTCACGAGCGGAATATCCATGGTATCCGGTGTCCCGAAAGTCACCGTCGCGTCCAGGTCCTGCGACTTGTTCTCCATGTCACGTGCCCGGATCTCCCCGATCTGAATATCCGCGTCTCCTTCTTTCAGCACTTCGAAGGTCACCGTGGCCAGGACCCCTTCACCGCTGATGCCCTCCTCGGCGGAACCGAAGAGAGCGAAGTCCACCGTCCCGGGAGCCGGTGACAGGACGAGGCCCTGCCCACTCTGCGCCGCAACGAGGCTGCCCGTTTGGTAGCCGACAGGGTTCACCACGTCCGGGTTCCAGGTCAAAGGAATGCTCGTTCCCTTGAGACTGCCGTCTGCCGCCAGCCAGAGGCTGACCTCGAGGTTGCCCTCGCTATCCGGTTCCCTGGGCACAAACACGGTCAGTTCGTTCCGGTTTGCCGGCTCCGGACCGTCGAGGTTCTTGCTCACATCCTGGTAGTTGATCGCAAAGAGGATCAGGTCCTCGAATTCGATCATGTTGTCGGTCGTCGGACGGCTGTCTGCCCAGAAATCGGTCGTCGGGCCGACGTCGAGGTAGTTGTTGGTCGGCGTTGTGGCCATGGCGTAACTGTTCCCGAGAAGGGAGATGTCGAGACTGCTGACGGCATTGTCACCATCGCCCGCCGTCACGCCGTCCGAGACGTCACCGAGGTGGTAGTTGAGTGATCCATCGGTCAGGTTTGACGGTGCAGACAATCCGCCACAGGTGTTCGCGACCACCGCCGCGTAATACCAGAAATCACGGGTCGAAGGTTCGTCGAAATATTCACCCGCACCAGCAGGGACGTTGCCGTCGACCAGGGTCCAGGTGGTCAGGGGCAGGGTGGGTTCCGAGCCGCCGGCGTCGTCATACTCCGGATAGAAACCGAATCCCTTGCGGTAGATGGCGATCTCTGCCGCGGTATCGGTCGGGACTGTCCAGGTGAGATGGATCTTGGTAGTCCCGTCACTGTCGTTGCCGCCGGTGACCTGGGTTGACGCGAGATCGGACAGGGCGGTCGGCACCGCAATGGGGGCGATCGTCCAGAGGAAGGACACGGACGTTGATTCAGCCGGCGTGCCGTCGTCCGTCACGGTGACCTGCACTGTTCCGGTTGCCGCAGCACACGCGATCGTGCCGCTGATCTCTCCGGTCAACGGGTCGATGGTCAATCCGCTCGGGAGACCCGTGGCGTCGTAGGAAAGATTGTTGTTCTCAACGTCGCTGGCCACGATCTGCAGGGTCGGGGTGTCCAGGACGGTGTTGAACTGCGGGCCGGGGTTGGTGACCAGCGGCGGGTCGTTGACACCCGTGACGGTGAATGTGGCATCGTCCGCATCGCCGAGTGAACCGGGATCGGTCGCCGTGAAGGTTACCGTTTCACTCCCGTTCCATTCGAGGCTCGGAGCCGTGATCGTTGCGACACGGTTCACGATGCTGACGGTCAGGGCAGTCTGTCCGCTGGCGACCCAGGTCAACTGGTCGTCGGCATGGTCCGGATCGGTGACATGGTCATCCAGGTTGATCTGGACGAACAACTGTCCCTCGCTGATGGACTGGTCAGGAATGTCGGCCACCACCGGGGCGACATTGACTTCAGTCACTTCGATGCTGATGGTCTCATCGTCGGTCAGTGAGCCGTCGTCCGTCACGGTGATCGTGGCCGGGAACGTTCCGGGGCCCTGCAGTTCAGTGGGTGTCCAGGTGAAAATACCCGTGTTCGCATCGATCAGCATTCCCGCCGCGGTTGCCGTCTCATCCAGGCTGTAGGTCAGACCCTGGGGTGGTGAGTCGGCGTCTGTAGCGGTCGCGGTGAACGTCAATTCCGTCAATTCGGCGATCGTCTGGTTGCCGATCGAACCCAACACCGGAGCAACATTCACTTCGGTCACGTCGATGTTGATGGTTTCACTGTCGGTCAAGGTACCGTCGGACACGGTGATGGTGGCCGGGAAGTTTCCTGGACCCTGGTCTTCTGCCGGGGTCCAGGTGAACAAACCTGTGCCCGAGTCGATAACCATGCCCGCATCAATAGCGGTCGTATCAAGGCTGTACGCCAGGACCTGGAGTGGTATGTCGGCGTCCGAAGCGGTGGCGGTGAACGACAACTCATCCAGTTCGGCGATCGTCTGGTCCCCGATTGAACCCAGCACCGGAGCAACATTCACTTCGGTCACGTCGATGTTGATGGTTTCACTGTCGGTCAAGGTACCGTCGGAAACGGTGATCGTGACTGGAAAGTTTCCTGGACCCTGGTCTTCTGCCGGCATCCAGGTGAACAAACCTGTGGCCAGGTCGATAGCCATGCCCGCATCAATAGCGGTCGCATCCAGGCTGTACGTCAGGCCCAGAGGTGGTAAGTCGGCGTCCGAAGCGGTGGCGGTGAAGGTCAACTCATCCAGTTCGGCGATCGTCTGGTTGCCGATCGAATTCAACACCGGAGCAACATTCACTTCGGTCACGTCGATGTTGATGGTCTCACTGTCGGTCAAGGTACCGTCGGACACGGTGATGGTGGCCGGGAAGGGCCCTGGGCCTTGCGGTTCAGTGGGGGTCCAGGTGAACGCACCCGAAGTCCCGTCAATAGCCATACCGAAGGCGATGGCAGCGG
>QNFR01000241.1 GCA_003646405.1 Gammaproteobacteria bacterium | reverse complement strand
CGACCATTGATCGGGCGTGGTGTGAGCGCTGTAGCGCGTTTTGTAACGTGGCAGATAATCATTCACGAGGGTGGCAAGCATCATGCTACACCTCCCCATCGAGCGTCAGCTGCAGACGGTCAATCAGCCGATTGATCAGTTTACCGGTGTTGTGCTGTGTGACGTCTGTCAGCTGGGTATACAAGGCCGTTGTTTTGGGGCATTCGTGCCCCATCTCCTGCTGAATGGCCCGCAGGTTCAGGCCGGCTTCCACTAGATGTGCCCCGTAGCAGTGGCGCAGTGTGTGTATGGTCACAGGCTTGTTGATGCCGCAGCTTCTGGCAATCACCTTGAACGAGCGCTGTAAGCCGCTCCGGTTCATCACCTGTGTCGCCTCGTGGCGCAGTACGGCTGTTTTCCCGGCCGGGAACAGCAGGCTGGGGTGTCGATGGGTCGCCCAGTAGGCGCGCAAGGCTTCGAGGGTGCGCTGAGGTAACGTGACCCGACGGTCCTTGCGCCCCTTGCCCTGACGGATGTGGACCTTCATATGCCCGGCGTCCATGTCGCCCACTTGCAGTGTTAGCACTTCACCCAACCGCAGGCCCATACTGTAGGCAGTCAGCAGGAACGTCTGGTAGCGCAGCTCTCGGGTGCCATTGATGATGCGTTCGACTTCCTTGAGGGTGAGGATAGCCGGTAGCACTTTCTGTTGTGGCGGCTTGACGATATCCACCCACACCCAGCGCTTGTCCAGCACCTGCTTGTAGAAAAACTGCAAGCCGTTGCGATCGACCTTGACGGTGCTCCAGGAATGGCTGGTCACCAGCGCACTGAAGTAGTCCTTGAGCTGTTGTTGGGTCAGCTTGTCGGGACACTGATCGAAGAACTCGGAAATGCGTCGAACCGCACGGGAATAGGCGTTGATGGTCTGTTCGACCTTGCCCTGACGGCGTAGTGCGCTAATATGTTGTTGGTACAGTGAATTGAAGCGTTTTTGCTGTACTGTATTCATGGGTTACTTCCTCTGTGATCGTGCTTCGGATGTGGAGCACGTAGAGGAAGTATCGTTTATGAGGGAGAAGGTGGGATTGGGTGATCAGGTGGGCTATTTCTGCCGCGCAGCGGCTTCGTCCAACAAGGCCGGGCACAATCGCACAGCAAGCTGCGCTGGACTCGCTACACTGCGTTTCGCTCGCCTGTGCCGGTGGCGTTATGTGTCCTTCAACGAGGTTCGATCATTCATATGACTGAATATGAAATATCTGATTTACTGCAGAGTAGCACTTCGATCATGTACATGGATGGCGCCGCGTTTATGACGTTGCTTAGCGCTTATATTATCGTGGTCCACTTGGTGGGCCGAACCCTCACCAAATTTCAAATTGCGTTTATCAACTTCACATTCATTGGCCTGGCTATTAGTAGTATGCTGGGCTGGCTCAGCTTTATGGGTCGCATATCTGCGTTGCTAGAAGACCTCGCCGAACTCAATTCGAATAGCGCATTTATGGTTGAGGGAGGTTCAGAGGCGACTATTATCTACTTCACATTTAGAACGCTGGTAGTTTTGGGAGCCATAATATATATGTTCCAAATTCGGCGGAGCAATGATTCCAAGACGGACACATAACAAAAACCGGCAATACGCCCCTACGGGGCCGGACGCCAAAACCGCAGCGCGGTTTCGGCGCCGTTGCGGCAAGCGTTATGTGGTTATATAGATGAGCTTTTTTGCTATAATTCTTTTGTTTATTGGGTTTTGCGTGGTTTTTTTTGTTCCAATGGCTTTTCTTTGGAGGAGTTTCAAAAAAGGCTTTAGTGAAAAAAAGGAGAAATTCTACGCAAAGACTTTGAACCTACAGAACTACAAAATCTACGTTCCAGATGAACAGATGACATGGGTTTACGGGCATAGTGAAGAGTTTTTCAGTGAACTCGAATATTGGGTCGTTGGGCCGGGCTCTAGGAACTCCGAGTTTTGTTACTACATTGATCATGATAGGCAAGAGATCCATCTATGGCCAGTCTGGCTAGGTGGCGGTTTGGGTAGGAATGACTTCAATGACTATCGCAAAAAGGAGCAGTGCGTGAAAGATGCTGCCGCCATTAGTGCAGCCATCGAATCACATACAAGTCAGGATTTGGGACGCGCTGAAGCGCGCCCCACCCAGAAGCGTTACTGAGCGTCTGCTCCTGGCCCCAAATCTGCCGTTCATTTTTGGTGAGAAATTCGGGGTTTGTGCAAATATCATGAGAATCTGACCAGACAAGATTCTCACCCCTAAATGGGAAAATCTCTCTGCAACAACCAATTAGGGTGAGAGAGATATTCATCTAGCTTGAAAAGCCAACAGTTTTTCATCCCACTAATTCTGCGGAAAAGACAGGGCGAAGGCCTGTTTTATCCGCCGCGTGAGTGCAGAAGCTCACCTGGCACGGATTTGTATTCGGCGTAAAAGAGGGCGCGCCCTAAGAGGCAGGTGGAGGAAAATATTTTGGAAATTGGCGCCCCCGAGACGATTCGAACGTCCGACCCTTCGCTTAGGAGGCAAATGCTCTATCCAGCTGAGCTACGGGGGCGCAGTGCGCGCATTCTATCAGTAGATCGATTCAAGTTGAACGAATTCGACTTAATCACTCCGAAAAAATCCAACTATCCCACTTTAGGCGAAGGTCATTTTTGAGGGTAGTTTTTGGTCGGTATTTTCGGCTTGGTCTAAATGTGGTCTAAATATGGTCTAACTGGGAAATGAGTTAGTGTAGCCTTACCGTCAGGGCCATGTGAACAAGGGGTGGGGGAGGTGAGTTGTAAAAATGACCTACGCCTTAGGAGGGGGACGCTCTATCCAGCTGAGCTAAGGGCGGATAATCTGGAGCCGCGAATTATTCCGTGTCAGCCCGCAGAAGGCAAGCCTATTG
>QNFR01000240.1 GCA_003646405.1 Gammaproteobacteria bacterium | reverse complement strand
TTTCTCTGGTCCTGGCGCGAAGGACACCGGCACTTTGCCTGGGGTTTGGCGATTGGCTACAAGATCACCGGCCTCGGCGGCGGTGCACCGGATAAGTCCAGTGCCCAGGTCGAGGTGTGGGCCCAAGCCGACAGTGGGGCCGATAATGCTGTGCGTGCCGAGGTGCGGACCTCCTCGGCAGAAATGGGGCAGGGACTGCCGGCGGTGCTGGCAGCTTGTACCGCCGAGGAACTGGGCATTCCCATTGACTGTGTAAACGTCCTGCTTGGTGATACCGATTATTGTCCTGATGGTGGACCAACCACTGCAAGCCGGCAGACTTTCGTAAGTGGCAATGCCGCGCGGCATGCGGCACGCACCGTGGCGCAGCAGCTTGCACCGGTCGCGGCCGGTATTTTGCAGTGTGAAATAGACGATCTTCGTTTTACCGATTCACAGGTCAGTGCTGGAGACAAGTCCGTGAGCCTCGCTGAGGTGATCAGGCATGCAACGGATTCCAGCATACCCCTTGAGGCCGAGTACGAGTACTGGGCCCCGAAAACCCAGCCACTGGGCACCGGTGGTGACATGCATTTTGCTTTTGGGTTCTGTGCCCAGGCAGTGCTGTGTGAAATCGACACACGTACTGGTGAAGTCCATGTGCGCAAGGTGATCGCAGCCCATGATGTCGGTCGTGCGATCAACCCGTTGACACTGGAGGGCCAGATCGAAGGCGGGATTGTCATGTGTATCGGTTATGCACTGAGCGAGCATTTTATCCAGGAACAGGGTATGCCCTGGACCAGTGTGATGGCGCGTTACAAAATGCCCGGTATTAAACACACACCGAAGATCATCTCCCACATTGTCGAACACCAGACCTCCACCGGGCCTTACGGGGCCAAGGGTGTCGGAGAGTTGCCGAGTATTCCTACCAGTGCCGCCATCACCAACGCCATTTACCGTGCCACCGGTGTGCGTATACGCAGCTTGCCCGTCGATCAGGACGAGTTGCTGCGCGCCATGCGTTCCGGGGCGAAAGAAGTCGAACTGGGTTGGGGCCACACTGAGCCCATTCCTGCGGTCACCCTCGGAGGTGAAGAGTGAAACTGATACCGGATATTCGCGAAGATGTGTTAAGAAAAAGCATCATCCGTGCCCGTGAACGTAATATCATCCTGCCGACCTTTGCCCAGATGAAGGATCCCGGATTGATACCGGATGCCATTAAAACCCGGCTCAAGCAAGTCGGTCTGTGGGAACTGGATCCGGCCAACCTGTTCCGCATCAGCTGGAAAAATGAACCGGTGGCACATGGCGGTGGATATGGTGAAGGCAACTGGATTGAATTTCCTTCCTCAATCACCGGTGTGGATGCGACCATCATCGGTATCGTCGGCAAGTGGTTTCCGACCGGTGCGCACAAGGTTGGCGCCGCCTATGGTTGCCTGGTTCCACGCCTGGTTACCGGGGCCTTTGATCCCGATACCCAGAAAGCAGTCTGGCCATCCACCGGTAACTACTGCCGTGGTGGTGCCTATGATTGCGCCTTGCTGGCCTGTCCGGCAGTTGCCATCCTGCCCGAGGGAATGAGCCGTGAACGTTTCGAATGGCTGCAGGAAATTGGAACCGACGAGATCATCGCCACACCCGGAACCGAATCCAACGTCAAGGAAATCTACGACAAGTGCTGGGAATTGCGACGGGAACGTGGTGATGGCATCAAGATATTTAACCAGTTTGAGGAATGGGGCAATGCCATCTGGCATTATCATACAACCGGCTCGGTGATCGAAGAAATCTTCAGTAATCACTACAGTCAGAAAGATAATGGCCAGGCACAACGGCTGTCTGCCTTTGTCAGTGCCACGGGTTCTGCCGGCACACTGGCCGCCGGTGATTATCTGCGCACGCAGCACCCCGGTATCAGGGTGGTGGCTACCGAAGCACTTCAATGCCCAACCTTGCTGCGCTTTGGATTTGGCGAGCACCGTATCGAGGGCATCGGCGACAAGCATATCCCGTGGATACATAATGTACGCAACACCGATATGGTCGCGGCCGTGGATGATGAGCAGACCATGCAGTTGATGCGTCTGTTCAACGAGGAAGAAGGTCATGCCTGTCTGCGCCGCGAAGGTGTGGACGAGAAAACTATCCAGTCACTGGGTCAGATGGGCATCTCCAGCCTGTGCAATCTCGTCGCCAGCATCAAGACCGCCCGTTATTACGATATGGATGGACGTGACGTGATTTTCACGCCGTTGACCGATTCGATGGAGTTGTATTCATCGCGTATGGAGGAAATGCTCGAGATACACGGACCCTACAACAGCCGGCAGGCGGATCAGCATTATGGACGCTACCTGCTCGGTGCCGGTACCGACAACCTGCGGGAACTGTCGTATGCTGACCGTAAATCACTACACAACTTCAAGTATTTCACCTGGGTGGAACAGCAGGGCCGTTCTTCAGAAGAACTGCATCAATTGTGGGACGAGGACTTCTGGCACGAGGTCTTCTCGCCCGACGTGGTGAATGAATGGGATCAGCTCATCAACGCCTTTAATCAAAATTAGCAGGAACAGAGATATGCCAATCAATAGCCATGACTATATCAATGCGAAGAAAAACGAGGCCGCCCTGGCGAGCTTCATGCAGGATATTATCCGTATACCTTCATTGAGTTCTGAAGAAGGTGCTGTCGTCGAACGGGCGCGTGTTGAAATGGAGCGCGTCGGCTTTGATGAGGTCAGGGTTGACCCGATGGGTAACCTGATTGGCCGGATCGGTACCGGTCCATATGTTATCGCACTGGATGGTCATATCGATACCGTGGATACGGGCGACCTGTCTCTATGGGACCGTGATCCACATTCCGGCGATATCGAGGATGGAATCCTCTATGGCCGGGGTACCTGTGATCAGAAAGGCGGGGTTGCCTCAGCGGTTTACGCAGGGGCGT
>QNFR01000239.1 GCA_003646405.1 Gammaproteobacteria bacterium | reverse complement strand
TGGCAACCTCTTCGAGCTTGCCTTCCTGTGCGTCATAGCCGCTGAATTGCCCTATCCGGGGGTTCAGCTCCCAGTCGAGCAGGTTGGCGAAAATAACCTTGGACGAGGCGTTTTCGCCTCCGGCGGCTCCGCCTCCGTCGCCATCCGCCACAACCTTGTTGAGCTGGTGTTGCCGAGCATCGTCGGTGAGGCTGTCGTTGCGCGGGGAAAAGGTTGTTCTTACCAGCTCGTCGGGAGAGCCGGGGCGGATGTGGTAGATGATGGTTTCATCCCAAATAATCTCTTTGGTGTCGGGGTGTTGATCAAGCCTGCCGGTATCAGGGTTGACGTGGGCGACTGGAAAGCTGAGAGCCGTGTAGGGGGGGGCGTTTTCGGGATAGTAGAAAATCTCATCCATGGAGGAGAGTCGTAGATCTTTCTTAAGATGTTCGATCGCCAGTTGAACATCGACATCGAGTTCATGCTGGACATTGCCCTGGTTGGCATTTTTCAGCAGGAACACATAGCCGGAGAGGGCCATGGTGAGCGCCAACACGAGAATGGCCATGGCTGCCACGGCCTCAATCAGTGTGAAGCCCTTTGAATTCGCTTTGCTCATTATGGTTCCCTTGGGTTTCGGTCTGCCACCTATAAAAGATGGGCCATGTAGGATTTTACATGCTCGTTTTCCCCTTCGAATGCCAAGGTAATGGGGTTCTTGATCTCCACCATGACCTCGATTTCGAGGCGATAAATATTATTTGTACTTTCCGTGATTGTGGTTGTGCGGCGGAATTTACCGTTGGCGCTGTCGGGCACGCCGTCGTCATTCACCTGGACACCGTTTTCCGTCATGGCAAGGATTTGGGCGTAGTCGGCCCTGCGCATGTTGCGCACCTGCTCGACGTGGTTTTTTGCAAGGTTGATTGCGGTGTAGTGTGCACGTGCCTTGTCCGACAGTTGGCTGTGGGCCAAGATTACCCGGGTAGCACCTGCAATGAAGGTTGCAAAAATCACCAAGGCCACGATAGCTTCCACCACCGTGGATCCAAGGCAGTGCTTTCGTAGCGTTTTTCCTTCTTTGATTGTTTTTTCTCTCATAGGTACCAACGCAGTATAAATCCATATTTATTCAGCAATCCATGTGCCATCTAAGATTAAAACGAGGCGGTGGTTGTTCATGGAAAGGTTTTTGGCGCTCAAGGTGAGATATGGACTAGAAAAAACGAAGAGTCCATGGAGCTATAGGCGGGGTTTTGAACCAATGCGAGTAGGCGATTTCCTGCGACACGCGGATTTTTTGTTCGGGCTGAGGGTACGCTGGTTGGTGTCTGTAATTCCGTTGTTATTATATAGAAGGCACTGGATAACGACTAAAGATTGCAACAATGCGAAAAAAAGCTCCAAGGATCTGGAGTTTCCATCCAAATCCCTGGAACAATCGGCCTATGTGAGAATTTGACTACCTTTGAATCTGATAGAAGCGATGTCCTTCTGCTGGCTCGCCGCCGGATGTGGTCGGCGTGAAGTCGTCGAGGAAGAGGCTGTTGGTTCCGATGGCCTCAATGAACCCGTTGCTGAGGAAGAGCTGCCAGAGCATATTACTTGCTCCCAGATCATCGGTATATTCAATCCAATAAGTATATCCCGAGATAGAGTTGAAGGCGATGCCCAGTTCCTGGTCAACGGTCCAGCCAATCGAGTTGATCGAGAAGTTTTCCGGCCAGACGGCCTCCACCATCAGGGTTGGCGGGCATTTGCCGTTGTCGTTCCACAGGTCGTATAGCTCCTGTCCCTTGGTGTCGGTATGGTTTTCATCCCGCAGGAATTCAATGAACTCCTTGCTGGTGCTCTGGTAGTAGAGCTGCACATCGGCGCGCACCGCGCCTGTTGGCAAGGTGAAGTAGCTCTCGTCCCAATATTGCCCATCGTCATAATGGTGACCAACAGGTGCCCCGCCAAACTCTTCGAATTCAGCATTGCTGAAACCGCGCGGCGGAATCCGGTTATCTTCATAGACCTGGTTGTTGAGCACGAAGTGGAGCGATGGGCCGGGCTCAAAGGGTTCCGGGAGGTCATCATTCAACTCGTTAAGTATTGCGGCCAGATTGGTTCCGATCCCTGGATGAATTTCATAGACTGTTGTATCGGTATTCAGAACACCGGTATCATAATCATAGCCACCCAACTCCTCGAGCAACGTGTCGCTTCCATCATAGAAGCGGACATTGATCCAGATACGGCGTCCTTCCGGATAGCCAGAAGGAAGTTTGTGACCCGTCTCGTTAATGACGGTCACCCGAAGTTCGTCACCAACCTTTTCCGCTTTCATCCGCGCCGCATGGCGCAGCATGTACTCGGCTCGGAAGACACCGTTCGAGAGGGCGGCCGCCTCTGCGGCACCTAGCTCATTTGTAAACACACCGGGCAGCAGGTTGGGCAGCCAGGTGCTTCCTCCAGTCAAGTCGTGCAAAGGCAGATCCGGGCGCATGGCCACATCCGGGAACTGGGTAGGATCGCAACCCTGTCCGAGGATATCAGGCATGTGGCAGTCTTGGCACGACACGACCATTCCACCCTCTTTATTTCCGGCAAACTGCGGGGCATACACTCCATTGGAGCTGTTGTATGCGCTATGCAGCCACTCGCTGTAGGTGCGCTCCACCGGCATCAGGATATCGGTCGAGTCTGTGTCCGGCGGCGTGTCGAAGTCGTTGTGAATATATTCGGCGTTGGTTCCATTGCGTATAAACACCGGGTTGCTGACATCGTGGCAGGTGCCGCAGACCGCTGAATTTTGATGGAAGGGTGAAACCAAATCGATATGCGGGCTGACCGAGTCGGCGAACGGGCCGCGACGGTGGGCTTTGGGGTCGAACACGAACATGCCGTTGCCTTGGTGTGTGGGCACGTTTTCTAGATCATCCAGAATCCCCTCGTCGGCAGCGGGGGAAATACCGGGTTG
>QNFR01000238.1 GCA_003646405.1 Gammaproteobacteria bacterium | reverse complement strand
ATGGGGACGGGCACGTGATTTCGCGCCGTATTCAACTGGAGGAGACGGTGCCCCATGAGAACCCGTGGACAACACGAAATACAATTAAGCTATTGAATATAAAAGGAATATAATTCCTGTGCAACACAGGGGAACACGCAAAAACGGGTTCGAGTCCCGTCCGGTCCGCCATACATGAACTCAAGATCACATTCCTGAGCATGACTAGCTTATAGGTTAATTGAGTTTATGTGTTTGGGGTTAGTCCTGCCCCCAGTTAACACCGCTACGACACACTGCGGTCATAGCCACGACAAAGTGCCGGCAACACCCTGTTTGGACTCGGTCTAGCTGTGAGTTTGCATGTTGCATCGGAACAACCGGGCAGTGAGCGCTGTAAGCGGCACTATGGCAACACCATAGAGAATTGGCGCCACCAATATTTCTGGCTGTATCTCCGGCGGGAAGCTGATCATGATGATGGCCAACCCCAAAGGGACATTTTGGGAGCCTGTTTCCAGGGACACCGCGCGCCGTTGCGCTGGCTCCAGCCCCAGCGTTCGCGCGCTGAGGTAGCCCAGAGCAAATCCTATCGGGCCCAGTAGCGCTCCCGATAGGTATATCGCGGGATCGATTTGCAACAAGGTGGCCCCCTGGCGCCATACGATACCTGAGATAATCAGGAGGATGATGGCGAAGCCGGCTACAGTGCCGCCTTGCTCCACCCTCCGTGCCCAGAGGTGACTGCGGCTGCGTAAGGCCATTCCCAGGCCAACCGGAACGAGGATGGCGACCAGTGCTGCCATGATTTTTACGTGGGGGATTGTCAGGTTGCTCCCGCCTGCCGCGTCCAGGAAGGGGGTGACATAGATAAACAAAGTCAGGGGGATCAACAGAAATCCACACAGGGTTGAAATCGCCGTCATGGAAATACTGAGCGCCAGGTCGCCGAGTGCGATATAGGTGAAGAAGTTTGAGATGGGTCCACCGGCGGTGCAGCCCATAATAATCAACCCCACCGCAGCCGGCGATGACAGGTCCAGTGCGAGTGCCAGAGCCAAGGCGATAAGAGGCATCCAGCCGTACTGGCTGGCCAGGCCAATCAATGCTGGCGTTGGTCGCTGTAGAACCTGACGAAAGTTGTCCACACAGAGCGTTGCGCCCATCCCCAGCATCAGCAGGAACATGAACATGGACATCAGTAGGGCCTCTACTCCCGTCAGGATCATATTGCGCCAGATATCATAGGGTCAGCAACACCTGGCCAGGTGATTCGCCGAACATAGCCTTGAAGTATTGTGAGAAGCGTCCCGCGTGGGGGATACCGCAGGCTTGCGCTGCATCCTTGACTTGAACGACTTCCCCCCCAGCCAGCAGCGCACGCGCCTGGTGGAGGCGGTAGCTCATCAGGTATTGCTGCACAGTAAGGCCGGTCACCTCCAGGAAGGTGTACTGCAATGTCCGCTCGCTGATGCCGGCCAGTTGGCACAGGCCTGTCACGGTCATACGCTCTGAAAAGTGCGCGTGAATATACTCAAAAATGCGCTGCACGATGATGTATTGTTGTGACAGGCGCGCGCTGCCTTTGTTCTGAGATGGATTCAATACGCGCAGTACAATGAGTGCGATCTCGTCATCAAACTGCGCATCGCTGAGCTCGGCGAAATGTTGTGTCCGCGCTACCTGGGATATCGTGCTCACCAAAGCGCTTTGCGCTTCGATGGACAGGCCGTGAGACGCATCACCGCCGGGAATCACATAGTGGTGCGTTGTCGCGACCTGCTCCAGCAGCTCAGGATCGATGGAGATATTACACCAGCTGCTCGCGCTCTGGACGCGGGCGATAATCCCGTTGTGACCATTGGCATAAGCTATGTTCGAGTTGGTAAGGGGGCTTCTGAACAGCTGCGACTGCCCTCTAAGGCCGATGCCGAGGGCGAAGCGTGGAAAGGGGTTTTCTATGGTGAGCAGTACACCTGTCTCGAACGAGACTTCACGCACCTCTACCAGCGTGGTAGATACCGAGTGGATATCTGCACCCAGGCGGCCGGGCGCAATCTGGACATAGTCGACCGGCGCGGCGCGATACGTCTCGCCAAGCATTTCGACACTATCGGCGTGATAGGCGCACGAAGTCCTGGAATCAGCAGCCAATTTATCCATTTTTAATCTATCTCAATTACTTTACGATTTCGAAAAATTTCGCATTGCGGATTTCGGATATTTGTATTGATGGTCGGTTATACCACAACTTTAATAGTAATAGTGGTAGTAACTAGGCAGCAGGCAGTGTGCCAGCAATTGATCGCTGGTTGTTTGGTTACGCTAAAAAGGGCACCCAACAGGCGGGGGAGGGGTACGGCTCCTCTTGTATTTGTCATTTTTTAATTAGTTGAAAAACGGAGTATTTCACATGAAATCAGGCTGTTATAAAACGTTGCCGGCACTCGCGGCAGCTGTGCTTATGACGATCGGAGCGTCCACGGGGGCGCTTGCGGCCAAGAAACCGAACATCATCATGATCTTTGGCGATGACATCGGTCAGGACAACATCAGCGCCTACCACCGGGGCATGCTGGATTATGATACACCCAATATCGACCGCATCGCTGCGGAAGGCGCCCTGTTTACCGACCATTATGCGCAGCAGTCCTGCACAGCGGGCCGGGCGTCTTTCGCCCTGGGGCAAAACCCGTTCCGTACGGGCCTGCTGACCATTGGCATGCCTGGCGTGGATCATGGTGTCCGCGAAGAGGATCCCACGATCGGCGAGCTTCTTAAGAACTACGGCTACCAGACCGGTCAGTTCGGCAAGAATCACCTCGGCGACCTGAACAAGTACCTCCCAACGGTGCGCGGCTTCGACCGCTTTTATGGCAACCTCTATCACCTCAACGCCGAGCAAGAGCCGGAAGACTATGACTACCCCGCGAAATTCGAGGGCAAGAGTTTTCGTGACCAGTTT
>QNFR01000237.1 GCA_003646405.1 Gammaproteobacteria bacterium | reverse complement strand
TTTTCTTGATTACCTCGAAGAAGAACGTCATAACAGTATCCGTACTCGAAACGCTAGGCTTGCTGCTATACACTCTTTTAGCCGCTATGTAGCATTACAGTGCCCACCGGCGTTGCTACAGGCTCAGCAAATTCTGGCCATTCCCACGAAGCGATTTGAAAAACCCTTGCTTGGGTTTCTCTCCGTTGGAGAGATCCAGGCCTTACTAGTCGCCCCCTCTGCCGACACATGGTTTGGTCAGCGGGATCGACTCATGCTAACGATATTGTATAACACGGGTGCCCGGGTATCGGAACTGATCGGCATCCGCGTCGCTGATGTCAATTCCGAAGGTGCACCATCGATTAGACTGCACGGTAAGGGGCGCAAGCAACGCACCATACCGCTTTGGAAAGAGACGGTCGTACATGTTCGTCGATGGCAGCAGCAACAAAATTTACGGCAGGACCAACCTCTGGTGCCAAATCGCCATGGACGACCGATGACGCGTGCCAACGTATCAGAACGAGTGGCGTTGGCTGTTACCACGGCGAAGATACTGTGCCCGCAAATGCGTGGACGCCATATCACGCCACATTCGATTCGTCACACAACGGCCATGCACCTATTGCAGGGCGGTGTCGACATCACTGTCATTGCATTGTGGCTGGGGCATGAAAGCACAACCACAACACATGGATATATAGAGATGGATTTGGCAATGAAGGAACGTGCTCTTGCCGCAATTAGGTCACCCAGGACAAAAAGAACACGGTATCACCCTTCGGGTGCGCTTCTGACATTCCTTGACGGTCTATAAAATTATGTTGAGTCGACAAATAACCTACAGCAACAAAACCAACATCTGTTCGCGGCCTATCGGGGCGTTGTTGGCCAGATTGCATCAGCAGCGAGGGAACCTTACATAATTTGTAACTGAACATAAGATGCGTTATGTAAAACTTTACATAAGGCCTCCAACTACACCTTTGCCGAGGCAACCGCCAGCCAGTCCTTACCCGACTGGATAGGCTCGCACCAGCGGGCCTTTGAGTTCTTCGGTGGTGTGACCGAGCTGCTGGTCCCGGACAATCTCAAGAGCGGTGTCAAAACACCGCACCGCTATGAACCGGATATGAATCCGACTTATAACGATATGGCACAGCATTACGGCGTCGCCGTAATCCCTGCCCGGGTACGTCGCCCCAAAGATAAGGCCAAGGCTGAGGTCGGGGTGCAAATCGTTGAGCGCTGGATTCTGGCCGCCCTGCGGCACCACACGTTCTTCTCTCTGCATCAACTCAACCGGCGTATTGCCGAACTGCTGGTGCATTTAAACAACAGACCCTTCCGCAAGCTGCCCGGCTCACGCCGGTCACAGTTCGATGCACTGGATCGCCCGGCACTGAAACCTCTACCGGCCAATCCCTATACCTATGCCGATTGGAAAAAGGCGCGAGTGAATATCGACTACCACGTAGAAGTAGACAAACATTATTACTCGGTGCCCTACGGTCTGGTGAAGCAGGAGATCGATGTCCGCCTCACGGTGAATACAGTGGAATGCTTTTATCGCAACCAGCGTGTTGCGAGCCACACCCGGTCTTACCGGGTCGGCCATCACACCACACAACGCGGGCACATGCCCGAGTCTCACCGACAGTATGGTGACTGGTCACCAGAGCGCCTCGTTCGATGGGCTCGTCAATATGGCAGCAGTACCGCTGAAGTCGTAACCCGCATCCTGCAGGCACGCCGTCATCCTGAACAGGGCTATCGCTCCTGCCTTGGCATATTACGGCTGGAGAAAACCTACGGCCCTGACCGCCTGGAGGCAGCATGCCAACGGGCACTGTTGCTGGGCACACTGCGCTACAAGAGCATTGAGTCAATTCTCAAGCACGGCCTGGACCAACAGCCCAATACACCCGAAATAGAATCCCCCATACCCGATGACCACGACAATATCCGTGGCCCCTCTTACTACCACTGACCTAAAAGGAACTGACGATGTTACATCACCCTACACTGGATAAACTCAATGCACTGAAGTTCACCGGGATGTCTGCTGCACTGACAGAACAACTCTCGCTGGACAATATTGATGACCTGGCCTTCGAGGAGCGCCTCGGCCTACTCATTGACCGGGAAATTACCGAGCGCAATAACCGCCGACTGAAAACACGGTTGCGCCAGGCAAAACTCAAACAAACCGCCTGCATGGAAGATATCGATTATCGACAACCACGCGGGCTGGACAAATCAATGACGCTTCGTCTGGCGGACTGCCACTGGGTCAAAGAGCGATTGAATATCTTACTGACAGGGCCTACTGGTGTGGGAAAAACCTGGCTGGCCTGTGCGCTTGCGCACAAGGCTTGTCAGTCAGGGCACACAGCCCTGTACTGCCGGTTGCCCCGGTTATTACAATCGCTGCCTCTGGCACGGGGCGATGGCAGCTACGCCAAACTGATGACTCGATTGGCGCGTACCGAGGTGCTGATTCTGGATGACTGGGGTCTGAGCAAACTCAATGCTGAACAGCGCCGGGACTTGCTGGAGATACTGGAGGACCGCCATGGTTCGCGTTCTACGATTGTGACCAGCCAGATTCCCATCGATCAATGGCATGAACTCATTGGTGATCCGACGCTGGCTGACGCCATTCTGGATCGGCTTGTACACAACGCCTACAAACTAAAACTCAAAGGAGAATCCATGCGGAAAAAGCAAAGTCAGTTGACGGCAATGGCCAAAAGCGAGTAAAACAAAACCCCTGCGTCGCTGCGCTCCGACGGGTGGCAACATTGCCCTGGTTCGGGTGGCAACATTCACTGGTATACGCAGGTGGTCTTCGATCCGGTGGATTTCATGGCCCGATTAGCGGCATTGGTGCCAAAACCCAGAGTCAACCTCACCCGCTACCACGGCGTCCTGGCCCCGAATCACCGCTGTCGTGGGGATGTCACA
>QNFR01000236.1 GCA_003646405.1 Gammaproteobacteria bacterium | reverse complement strand
GGTCTTGATTTTGAACTGGTCCAATTTCCATATTCCTTGCTGGATCGTCGCTTCGAACCCTATTTTCCGATGTTGAACGACATGGGGGTTGAGGTTCATGTTCGATCGGTCTATCTGCAGGGTCTGGTTTTTCTGGATGATGACCGGCTTACAGGAAGATTGGCGAAGGCTCGCGAATCCATTGGCCGCTTAAGGGCGAAAGCTCAAAAATACCATTGTGGGATAGCGGAAGCCTGCTTGAGGTTTGCCCTGTCTCATCCAAGTGTAGACCGTGTCGTCATTGGGGTAAATGGGATTGGAAATCTGGCGGAAAACATCGGTTATGGCTTGGCTGGCGTACTGGATCAGGACATGCTGTCGGAACTGAACGACTTGGCCATTGACGATGAGTCGGTTTTATTGCCGTTCCTATGGAATAGAGAAAAATGAAAGTGGTAGCCGTATTGCAAGCCCGAACGACTTCTACTCGCCTGCCGGGGAAAGTATTAGCCCAAATCCAAGGACGCCCGATGCTAGAGCTCATGCTGGAGCGTGTGCGACGTGCGGAGTTGATTGATCAAGTGATCGTGGCAACCAGCACCGGCAAGTCGGACAATGCCTTGGAAAATTTATGCAAGCATCTGGGGGTGGAATGCTACCGAGGTAGCTTGGATAATGTTCTGCAACGTTTTAGGGGTGCTGTTCGAAAATATGGTGGCGATCATGTCGTCCGTTTGACGGGGGACTGTCCATTGATTGACTCTGGTGTCATTGATGCAACCATCCGTTTTTACCTCGATGGAGGCTACGACTATGCAAGCAATACCATGCCTCCGACATTCCCAGATGGATTGGATGTGGAGGTGTTTTCGAGGCAAGCGCTCGAGAGTACCTTTGAAAAGGCGGGCACCGCTCTTGAACTGGAGCATGTCACCCCGCATATGCGCAACCATCCCGAAACGTTCAAGCTGGGAGGCTTTCAAGGAAGCCGGGATTTATCTCGGTTGCGCTGGACGGTTGATGAACCTGAGGATCTGGAGTTTGTTCGGGCGGTTTATGACGCGCTTTATGAAAAAAAAGAATCTTTTGGTTATCTGGATGTGCTGGAATTGATGGAGCAGAACGAAGAACTTGGCCAGCTCAACAACATGTTTTCCCGCAATGAGGGAATGAGAAAAAATCAGAAAGAAGGATCTAATGGATAGGTTGAATATTAGCAAATCGCTTGCAATGCAGGACAGAGCCATTAAGCGGATTCCGGGAATGACGCAGTTATTATCAAAGCGTCCTGATTTGTTTTCGAGAGGTGTATGGCCTACCTATTTTTCAAAAGCAGATGGGTGTAATATTTGGGACTTGGACGGGAACCGCTACGTGGATATGAGTATTGGAGGGATCGGTGCCAATGTGTTGGGGTACTGTGATCCAGATGTAGATTCCGCCGTGATAGCAGCCGTCCGGCAAGGGTCGAGTTCTTCGCTGAATTGTCCCGAGGAGGTGGAGCTTGCCGATGTTCTTTGCGACATCCACCCATGGGCCGATATGGTTCGCTACACTCGGACGGGTGGGGAGTCCATGACTGTTGCCGTTCGGATAGCTCGGGCTTCAACCGGCAAGGATAAGGTTGTTGTTTGTGGCTATCACGGATGGCACGATTGGTACTTGGCTGCAAATATCGGAACCGAAAACGCATTAGGAGAACACCTGATCGCTGGCTTGAGCCCAGTCGGTGTGCCCAAAGGACTCAAGGGGACGGCCATCCCTTTTTCATACAATGATTCCGACAGCCTGGCATCTGCAATTGCCGAGGCCGGGGATGACTTGGCGGCCATTGTCATGGAGCCGATCAGGAACGTCTATCCAACGAAAGCGTTTATCGCCAGCGTTCACGCGGCTGCGGAAAAGACAGGGGCGGTACTGGTTATGGATGAGATTTCCGCCGGCTTCCGGATGAACTCGGCAGGCGCCCATATAATGCTTGGGTGGAAACCTGACATAGCTGTTTTTTCAAAGGCATTGGGGAACGGATATCCTAGTGGAGCCGTGATTGGAAAGGCATCTGTAATGGAATCAGCCCAACGAACATTTATTAGTAGTACGTATTGGACGGAGCGTATTGGTTCGGTAGCGGCACTCGCAATGATCCAAAAACATCAGGCCTTGGGCGTGGGGCAGCATTTGGTCAGGATCGGGGAACTGGTTCAGGCGGGATGGAGCTCTTTGGCTAAAAGGCATGCGTTTAGTATTCAGGTAGGAGGCATCCCTCCCCTAGGTCACTTTACTTTCAAACACCCTGAGGCTCCCTCAATGAAGGCTTTCTTTATTCAGGAGATGTTGTTGAGGGGGTATCTTGCATCGACCTCGTTTTATTCCATGCTGACCCATACGGATAAAATCGTGGAAGGCTATTTGGTAGCCTCAGATCAAGTGTTTGAAAAAATGGGTCGCCACCTTGAGAACGGAACATTGGACAAGGCTCTTCTTGGGAGTCCTTCCGTTTCGGGATTTCAACGATTGAATTGACAGGGTTTAATATGAAGCTTTCCGGCCAGATTGAGTTTAAGTTCAAAAACATGGAAGCCTACCTGCATGTTCTCTCTCCACAAGGCGTTACAAGGGAGTATGTTGATGGATTGAACAGGGAACGTTTATTTTTGGAAACAAAACCCGATACGGCTTCCCTTGCTTCTCAGATGGAATATGTGCGCGGTATCGAAGAAGATAGTGCGCGGGTGATTTGCGGACTTTGGTGTGGTGGCGAATTGATTGCAACCGCAGGGGGACAGCGTTTGAATGCGGCCGGAGCAGAGGTTCCAACCATCGGGATTTTTATTTTTAATGAAACTTTCCGGGGCCAAGGCTGGGGCAAAGTATTAGTTTGGGCCATGTGCCACTTTTTGGTCAATGAATTAGGGGTGGCTTCTGTACAAGCTGCCATGAAAAAAGAAAACCTTTCATCGAAAGGTTCATTTCTTCG
>QNFR01000235.1 GCA_003646405.1 Gammaproteobacteria bacterium | reverse complement strand
CCAATGGGTGTCACCAATGGGTGTCAGATCTGGAATTGAAGCTATCGCGATTTGACACAAAGATTACAGCGGATGATACTGGGCTGCGGCGATTTTTCTGTGGCCACCGGTATGACTCCCAATGGGGAGAATCTATTATTTGCTAATCAACAAGGATTTTAAACATGCAGTTACAGGATAAAGTGGCAATCGTGACCGGTGCTGCCCGCGGGTTGGGTCGGGCCTATGCTGAGGCGATGGCCGGCGAGGGCGCGGAAATTGTTGCCTGTGACATTAATGACTGCAGTGAAACGGCGGCCGTGATTAATGCAGCCGGGGGCAGAGCAGTTGCCACGGTGACTGATATTGCCAATATGGCAAGTTGTGAGGCTATGGCGGAATTTGCCCTGCAGGAATTTGGGAAAATAGATGTACTGGTCAACAACGCGGCGCTTTATGGCGGGCTCAAGGGCGGGCGTTTCGAGACTCTTGATGAAGGGCAATGGGACGCGGTAATGAATATAAATGTCAAAGGGTTATGGCAAACCTGCAAGGCGGTAGTCAACCCCATGCGCGCCGCGGGGGGCGGTTCGATTATCAATATTACTTCCCTGGCGGCAGTTTATGGCTTGCAGTATGGTCTGGATTATGTCACGTCCAAGGCGGCGGTGATTGGCATGACACGGGGCATGGCCAGGGAATTGGGCAGTGACAATATACGGGTTAACGCTGTCGCGCCTTCCGCCGTACTGACAGAGGGCACCACGGAATTTTTCGGTGAAAGGCTGGAGAAGGCCAAATCCGCCATCGCTGCGGGACAAATCATCCAGCGCAATCTCGAAACCAGTGATCTCACCGGCACCATTGTTTATCTCGCCTCTGACAACAGCACCTTTGTCACCGGCCAAACCCACATGGTCGATGGCGGGTCCTGGTTTCTTTGAGATAGGTCCCGGCGGGGTCCTGTGGTGGTTTTATAAATCAGGATATCTTTTGCCGCCAGGGTGACTGAGGGCACCCATAAAAGCCGTAATAAAATTTTTCGACAACGCCTCCAGCGGCAGCTTACCCGTATTGGCCAGTATGCGATCCAGGGCTTTGCAGCATGGCTTGCGGTGCGCCGGGGCTCTTGGCCTGGCCGTCGTAGCGCACGGCATTCCCCGCCAGGCAGGAATTACCGGTTTTACTAATGTTGTCGCTGAGGGTTGCTGGTGCATACCGGCTCCGCTTCTTCAGGTATAGCGGGGTATATGCTAACAGCCGCCATCAGTGTCCATGGTGGCAGTGTGCCTTTGTTGCCCCGGCTGGGTGGTCTGGGTCGCACGCAGGCTGATGCCCTCAGTCCCACAGTGACCGGGCGAAAATCCCCAGGATAATCACCGGACACACCAGTCTCACATACCAGGGCCAGATCTTCCAGAACAGGCTTTGCTGCACGCCCGGGTTGCCCTTGCGCAGTTCCTGTAACAGCGTGTCTCTGTGCCATACCCAGCCCGCGTAGAGACAGAACATGAAGCCTAGCAGCGGCTGGCTGTAGCGTGTTGTAAAGGTGATAACCAGCCCGAACAGGTTTTCGAAGTTCAGCAGGATGATGGTGCTGGCTATAGCGATGATGCCGCCAATGGTGAATACGGCGGGTTTCCTTTTCAGGCCATGTTCCTCAATAACGTAAGCGACCGGTACCTCCAGCATGGATATTGATGAGGTGAGGGCGGCGATACTCATCAGGAAAAAGAAGGTGAAAGACACAACGATACCGGCAAAGCCCATGGTGGCGAAGAGTTCTGGGAGTACGGTAAATATCAGCGTGTCTTCCGAAATCAATTCACCGGTGGCGGTGAAGATTTCCACCCCGTTGTGCAGGGCGACGTACATGGCCGGCAACACCAGGAACCCGGCCAACACGGCGATCAGAATATCCACCAGGGTCACCAGGCCGCCCACTACCGGCAGATTTTCATCATCACTGATATAAGAGCCGTAAATCAGCATGGTGCCAACGCCCAGGGATAAAGAGAAAAAAGCCGCACCCAGGGCGGCGATAATCAGCCCTGGCGACAGCGCCCGCTCAAAATCCGGCAGCAGGTAAACTTTCAAGCCTGCCATCGCCCCGTCCAGTGTCAGCACATAGGCCACCAATAGACACAGGGTAACCAGTAGAACAGGCATAAGCCTTGCGGACCAGCGCTCGATGCCGTTTTTTACACCTGCGGAGATGATGCCTATGGTAAACGCTATAAAAATCAGCATGAACAGTACATTGCGCCAAAGGCCGAAAGAGGTCAGCCACGATACGAGATCCTCCATACCCAGCAGGCTGGCCAGGGAGGACAGGAAAAAAGCGATCATCCAGCCGGCGACGATGGCGTAAAAGCTGAGAATCAGGCTGGCTACAATAAAGCCGGCGATACCGGTGGCCGCGCCGAGGTTGCGCAGCGTAGTGCCGGGGGAAATCAGGCGCAATGCGGTTACCGCATTGGCGTGCGCGTGCCTGCCTATGATCAACTCGGCCATCAAGGCTGGGTAGGCCAGGGTGAAGGCGAGCACCAGATAAACCAGCAAAAAGGCGGCACCACCGTTACTGGCAGCCTGGGTGGGAAAACCCCAGATATTGCCCAGCCCCACGGCGCTGCCCGCAGCCGCCATTACAAAACCGAAGCGGGAGCTGAACTCGCCCCTGGCAGATGCCATATGATGCCCTGTGTTACTTATTATTCGGGACAGAGTGTAGCATGAAGCCCCTCCGGGATGGCGTGTTTGATAGAGTTGAGACACCGGTTTCCCGATCTGAGTCTAGCCAAACCCCGGGTCTAGTATGTTATTATGCGGCCGCCTCCGATCAGGAGTTTGTTGTGCGATATAGGTTATGCCCGGGTGGTGGAATTGGTAGACACAGGAGACTTAAAATCTCCCGGCCTTACGGCTGTACGAGTTCAAGTCTCGTCCCGGGCACCATTTAACGTTCTATTTTCATGTGATCCAAATACGAGGTAAGCCCTTGCAGCAGGCACTGGTCAAT
>QNFR01000234.1 GCA_003646405.1 Gammaproteobacteria bacterium | reverse complement strand
GGCGATGCCGCTGGAAAACTTTCTGTTTGAGTCCGTGGCCCAGGGCCTGGATATTACCAAGCTGGATGGCCGCGCCCGCATGAGCAAACTGGCCCTGCCCTACATTCGGCAACTACCTGAAGGAGTTTATCGCCAACTGATGTTCCAGGAGTTGGCCCGGCGCACCGGGCTGGAATTGGCCAGCCTGATGCAGTTGGAGGCGCCTGCACCGGCGCCAACACCTGACTATGAAGCGGAACCCGACTACGGTGTAACACCCCGGTACGATGACGCACCCGTCTATGGCGAAGCACCTGGCTATGACGAGGAGAATCACTCCCCCCAACCCAGGCAGCGCAGCGCCTGCCAGGCATTGGCGGCAGGCTATTCGAACCTGGCCCAGGCCGCCCTGGCTCTGCTACTGCACCAGCCGGACATCGCCCGCCTGGCCGACACTAACTCGCTGGCGGATATGGACGGCGAAGATATAGCCCTGCTGCGGGAGTTGTTGACCTTATTGCACCGCCGCCCGGAATCCAACACCGCCATGTTGCTGGGCCACTGGTACGGCACCGCTGAAGGAGAATTGCTCAGCCGTCTGGCCGGGCAGGAACGTCTCATTCCCACCGAGGGCATCGAACAGCAGTTTGCGGATACGATGACCGAATTGGCCCACCTGCCTCATCGCTCAAAACTGGCGGCGCAGGTCGACAAACTGAAACTCACCAACTACGCTGAAGTGAGCGAACTGGAAAAGCAGCGGCTGAAGGAAATGCTGCAGGAGAAACAACGGCGGGACGCACAGCGCAACAAGCGCAAACATTGATCCAGTCGGGGTTTCTACCGGGAAATGACGGTCTATACTACTATCCGCTAGCCATTGATTTCGCCCAGTGCCGCCCCCATATTAGCAACGAGCAGTTATATGAGGCGATTATGGGCCTAAAGGTGCCAATATCCGCGACAATACCTGACTTAATTATAGTTGAGTCACCACTTTTCCGGTTATAATCTCCGGCTAATTTTTTTTTGCTTTTTTTTAAGGTGTCCGCTTAATGACCGACGTCGTACAACAACAGTCCCGCCTGAAGGATCTCATCGCCAAGGGTAAAGAACAGGGCTACCTGACATATGCTGAGGTGAACGATCATCTGCCACAGGACATCTCCGATCCGGATCAGGTCGAAGATATTATCCAGATGATCAATGACATGGGTATTCAGGTGTTCGAAGTTGCACCCGATGCTGATGAATTGTTGATGGCCGAAGGGGACTCGTCCGCCGACGATATCGCCGCCGCCGAAGCCGCCGCCGCCCTTGCCGCCGTGGAAACCGAAGCCGGCCGCACCACCGACCCGGTGCGCATGTATATGCGTGAAATGGGTACCGTGGAACTGCTCACCCGCGAAGGCGAAATCGTCATCGCCAAACGCATCGAGGAAGGCATCCGCGAAATGTTGTCCGCCCTCGCCCACTACCCGGGAGCGGTGAAGAAGATTTTGAACGATTACGAGCTGGTCACCAAGGGGGAGCGGCGCCTGGCCGATATCATGGTGGGCTACCTCGATCCGGCCGACCACGTACCTTCCGCGGCGGAAGTCGCCGAGAAAGCTGCAGCGGCAGCGGCAGCGACACCGGCGGATAGCGACGACGATGAGGTCGACACGGGCCCGGATCCGGTGGAAGCTAAAAAGCGCTTCACCGCACTCAAGCGCCAGTACAATAAAACCGAGAAGATCATCGTCGCCAAGGGACGAACCGACCCGGCCACGGTCAAGGAGCTGGACAAACTTGGCGAACTGTTCAAGTTCTTCAAGTTCACCCCGCGCGTATCCGATCCGGTAACCGACTCCCCGCGCAACATTCTGGTAGCCGTTCGCGATCAGGAGCGGGAAATTATGCGCCTTGCCGTTAAAGTATGTGATATGCCGCGCAGGGACTTCATCACCTCCTTCCAGGGGTCCGAGTCGGACGCCAAGTGGGTAACCCGCCTCACCCGCAAGAAAAACTACGGCCCCAAACTGGCCGCGGAAAAAGAGACCCTCCAGCGCCTGCAACGCCGTATCGCCGAAGTAGAACAAGGCAGCGGGCTGATTGTCAGCGAGATCAAGGAAATCAATCGCCGCATGTCCATGGGCGAGGCGAGGGCACGCCGCGCCAAAAAGGAAATGGTGGAGGCCAACCTGCGCCTGGTTATTTCCATCGCCAAAAAGTACACCAACCGCGGACTGCAGTTCCTGGATTTGATCCAGGAGGGCAACATCGGCCTGATGAAGGCGGTGGACAAGTTCGAATACCGCCGCGGCTACAAGTTCTCCACCTACGCCACCTGGTGGATTCGTCAGGCCATCACCCGCTCCATTGCGGACCAGGCTCGCACCATCCGTATCCCCGTGCACATGATCGAGACTATCAATAAGCTCAATCGTATTTCCCGCCAGATGTTGCAGGAGATGGGCCGCGAACCCACCCCGGAAGAGCTGGGTGAACGCATGGACATGCCGGAAGACAAGGTACGCAAGGTACTGAAGATTGCCAAAGAGCCCATCTCTATGGAGACCCCCATCGGCGACGACGAAGATTCACACCTGGGCGACTTCATCGAGGACAACACCATCCACTCACCCGTGGACGCCGCCACCGGCCAGGGCCTGCAGGAAGCCACCAAAGAAGTACTGGCCGGCCTGACCGCCCGCGAAGCCAAGGTGCTGCGTATGCGCTTCGGCATCGACATGAACACTGACCACACTCTGGAAGAAGTGGGCAAGCAGTTCGATGTCACCCGGGAGCGCATCCGCCAGATAGAAGCCAAGGCTCTGCGCAAACTGCGCCACCCGACTCGCTCGGACTATCTGCGTAGTTTTCTGGACGAGTAATCCGCACGAAGGGCCCATAGCTCAGTTGGTTAGAGCATCCGACTCATAATCGGCAGGTCGAAGGTTCAAATCCTTCTGGGCCCACCATTTTTTATAAGAATCATAGACTTATAACTGCTTAGAGCATCCGACTATGCTGGGGGATGGGTGACAACTCATG
>QNFR01000233.1 GCA_003646405.1 Gammaproteobacteria bacterium | reverse complement strand
CGACGTCGAAAACCATCGACGACCTGCGGCGGTTAAAAAACGACATCATGCCGAAAGTCCTCGACTAGTCGTCGCTCGGACAGGTCAGCGTCGCGCCGCCGCCGCAGGGCGGCGAGCGCAACCTTGGTATCCATCCGTTCCCCGAAACGTATCGGACTCGCAAAAAAGAGACATTGTAAGGGAAGGCGGGAAAATTAAGAACATGACTGCGCACATGTGCCATCCGGCATAGCTTTGCGCCCGGTCGTTGGGCATAATGCGTGATAGATATTTACGCACCGGCCAATGGCTCGCAGCTGAATGTACTACCAATATTTCGGGCTGACTGAAGCCCCCTTTTCCATAGCGGTGAATCCCCGCTATCTGTTCATGAGCGTCCGTCACCGGGATGCCCTGGCGCACCTGCTGTATGGGGTGGGTGCCGGCGGTGGTTTTATCCTGCTGACAGGCGAGGTGGGTACGGGTAAAACCACCATCAACCGCTGCCTGCTGGAACAATTGCCGGACAACACCGATATCGCCATCATCCTCAATCCGGCCCTGAACGCCATGGAGTTGCTGGCCAGCGCCTGCGATGAACTGGGTATTGTCTATGACGTCGATAAACATACATTGAAGACGCTTACCGACAGCCTGCACACCTACCTGCTGGATAACTACGACAGGGGGCGTAAAACAGTATTGTTGATAGACGAGGCCCAGCACCTGGACTTCGATGTACTGGAGCAAATCAGACTGCTCACTAATCTGGAAACCCACAGCGAGAAACTGCTACAAATCATCCTCATCGGACAACCGGAACTGGCCCAGATGTTGAGCCGGCCCCAATTGCGCCAGCTCAACCAGCGCATCACCGCCCGCTACAACCTGGAGCCATTGAATCTGGATGAGACCGGCGCCTATATTCGCCATCGTCTGGAAGTGGCGGGTATGACGCCCGGGCGTGATGTGTTTCCCGCGTCCGTAGTTCGCGGTATTTACAAACGCACCCGAGGTATTCCGCGGTTGATTAATGTCCTGTGTGATCGCATGTTGCTGGGTGCCTTCGGTCGCAACAAGACCAGGGCGGACCAGTCTATGCTGAATCAGGCGGCGCGTGAGGTGATGGGCGAATCAGCACCGACCAATGGTATCTGGCATTGGCCGGTAGCGATGGCTGTGGCATTGCTGACGACACTGGGAGTGGGAGTCTGGTGGATGCTGGATGAGAACGGCGATCAGCAGGCGGTCGTCGCGAGCACTGTCGTATCACCCGGCGCAGCGTCTTCGGAGGTGGCCAGGTTGCCGGTTCAGGAGCCGCAGACAATAGAGCCATCCCGGCCGCCTGAGCGGATTTTGGAGTCGGGACCAGTACTGGAACCGGAGGCAGGGGCAGCCGTTGCGCCAGTGCTTAAAACGGAAGTTGTTGCGCGCTGGTTATTGCCTCCCGCAGAGGCCATGGCGCAACTCTGGGCTTTGTATTCCGGGCAGGCAGTACCTGAAACCCCTTGTTCAGATGAGGTGCGGGGGGGCGTGGCCTGCGTAGCGGGCCACGCCCGTACATGGGATGAACTGGCCGGGTTTGATAGACCACTATTACTGGATATGGTCACCGAGGAGCGTTTTTCCGCAGCCGTATTACTGCTGGGTCTCAACGGTCGCAGTGCATGGGCGTTGACGGACCAGGGTGTCGCACAAATAAGCCTGGCCGGGCTGGCCCCGGCATGGACTGGCCGCTACCGTTTTTTGTGGCACCCGCCGCAGGGCTTCGAACGACCTCTGGCCCTGGGCGATAATAGTGCGGTGGTAGCGCAAGTGGCAGCGTTGTTTGCCCGTTTGGACGGACAGCAACGCGCCCTGGCCGACCAGCGCTTTAATACTGCCCTGCAGCAGAGGGTGCGCCTGTTTCAGCGCGACCATAAACTGGATGACGATGGGGTCGTGGGCGTACAAACACTGCTCAGGTTGAATGAACAACTGGGCATTGACAGCACTGCGGCCGGGGCCCGGAGCCAATTGCAAGACAGCGTCAGTGAAATGGTACAGCGGTGAAGCATCATTGCCATTGTGCAGGCGGGGTAGGGGGGCTGGGGTGTCCCTGATACTGGATGCACTGAACCGCTCCAGAGCGAACACCGATCAGGTGCCCGACCTGGCGACGCAGCACTATGTTGAAAATAACGCCGGTAGTCGCCGCGGACGGCAGTATGTGCCGTGGCTGGCCCTGCTGGCGGCACTGCTGGTTATAGGCTGGTTGGTGCTCGATAGAATACAGCCGCAGCCGTCGGTGGTGGAAACGACAATTATGCCGGCTCCGATACCGATTCAGCCGCCAGAGACACATGCGCCCCAGGCCGCGGCCAGTGTTAGTGCACCTGTACCGGACGCGATTGAAGCGCGCGATAGCTCCCCGGTGCGGGCGCGGCCTGTTAAAAAACTCACCGTCGTGGAAGACGCGACTGTTGCCCAAACGCAGGTGCGCGAAGGTGGCTCCGCCGTGGCGGATCTCTACCGACAGCGCCCCGCACCGGCGCCTGTTGCAGCGTCCGCTACGATAAAACCAGCGGTCCGGCCCGCTGTAGAGGATGTCGTCGAGGCCGCAAGGGAAGAACAGCCTATTGATATCGAGCAGATGGTACTGAAGGCGCGCAACGAATTGGAGAACGCGCGCCTGGAAGAGCATTCCGCGCCATTTATTGCCGACCTGTCGCAACAAACCAAGGACGGCATTCCCACCATTTTTTATGAACGTCACGACTATTCAGACGAGCAATCCCAGTCGTCAGTGGTGTGCAATGGCAAGACGCTCAAGGTGGGCGGCAGTCCGGCCGCCGGCGTGAAAGTGGATGAAATTCTGCCGGACTCTGTTGTGCTGAGCTATCGGGGCACGCAGTTTCGCCTGAGAGCCCTGAATAGCTGGATCAACCTCTAGGAGTCTGTCGGACTTAACACTGTCCTACTGCGGAAAAGCAGAAATCAGCCATTTTTCACAGTCAATTTCGTTAAATAGCACACTATTCGCCTCAATCGACTGCAAAAACTGACTAATTT
>QNFR01000232.1 GCA_003646405.1 Gammaproteobacteria bacterium | reverse complement strand
GGACGGCGATGGCGACGATGATATTATCTGCGGAAACACCGCCGGATATATCGGCTTCATCGAAAACCTCGGCGGCGGGGCGAATCCGAAATGGGCCGCGCCTCAACGGCTTAAATCCGAGGGAAAGACCATTCGTTTCCTGGCCGGAACCAACGGCAGCATCCAAGGCCCGGCAGAATCCAAATGGGGATACACCACGCAAACGGTGGCGGACTGGGATCAGGACGGATTGCCGGATATCATTGTGAATTCCATCTGGGGCAAGATCGTTTGGTATCGCAACACGGGAACCCCCGGCCATCCAAAGCTGGCGGCGGCGCAGCCCATCGTTGTCGAATGGAAAGGGGCAACCCCGAAACCCGAATGGAATTGGTGGGATCCGATGGGGAAGAATTTCGTAACCCAGTGGCGCACCACCCCGATGGCGATCGACTGGAACAAGGATGGGCTGATCGATCTCGTTATGCTGGACCACGAAGGCTACTTGGCATTTTTCGAACGGACGAAGCATGGCGACGGCTTGGTCCTCCTTCCGGGAAAGCGCATCTTCATCGAAGAAAACGGCAACTCATTCCGGCCAAATCCTAAGCGGGCGGGGAAGAGCGGCCGCCGCAAGCTACAGGTGGTGGACTGGGATGGCGACGGTCTTCTTGATCTGCTTTTCAACAGTACCAATGCCGACTTCTACCGCAATATGGGAGAACAAGATGGCAAGGTGGTGCTCAAGAACATGGGTGCCATGAATCCCCGCAAGATTTCCGGCCACACCTCCAGCCCGACCGTGGTCGACTGGGATCATAACGGGATTCCCGACCTGCTCGTCGGGTCGGAGGACGGGCATCTGTATTTTATGAAAAACCTAAGGACTGGAAAATAATGGGCGGTGCATTTCACATCTTGGATTGTTCTCACCGACTATTTCGTAGGTGATGTTCACCTCGAAAACCGGACCACAGGTTGTTTTTAGATATCGGCTTTATTTATGTTAAACCCATTTTCCAAAACGAGCCGATTTTGAGCAATAGATTTGCCAGAATAGTTTTTTGCATCTTGCTTGTGGCGCCCAAAACACATCACATGAAACCCTCTTTAACATCGCGCCCCTCTGCATTTTGTACTGGGGAAATTCGCTTTACCTGTTCAAGGTGGTCGAAGATGAGAGCGGCAAGCCGGTCGGCTATGAGTCGCCGTTTGAAATAAAAAAAGGAATCAACCGATGAAGGATAGCTGGAAAAATTTCGATACGATCAAGGTCGCGGCGGTTCAACTGGATGCCTATGCCGAGGATCGCGCAGAGAAGATGGTCGAATATATCAATCGGGCAGGGGGTGAAGGAGTCGATTTGATTGCGTTTCCCGAGTTCATCCTCGGGGCCTTCTACAAGGATACCAACGATGTGATCGAGGCGGTTGCGCAGGCGGCGGATAAAAACAGCGTCTATGTGGTGGCCGGGGGCATGGATGAATATGAAGAGGGCGCTTTCCAGACCCTGGAAAAGGATGCATTCGCCAATACCGCGTTGCTGTTCGGCCGCGATGGAAAGATAGTGGGGAAATACGATAAGAACCATAGGGCGACAGGAGACAACCCCCATTGCTGGCCCCACAAGGAAACGGATGTTGAATGGCGAATGAAGGCTGGGGATGGATATCCAGTGTTTGATCTCGATTTTGGCCGGATCGGTATCATGACGTGCTACGATGGCTACTTTGCGGAAGGGACCGAGATCATGAGCCTTAAAGGCGCAGAGCTGGTCGTGTGGATCAATGGCCGGGCCGGACCGATCGAACCCTACATTGTCCAGGCCGACACCTTCCGCCACTACGTGGCCATGGTGACGACGAACTTCCACACCGGGTCGGGTTTGATGGTCTGTACGTGGCCGGATGAAATACTTGCCCATTCGAAGGAGACGGGGGATCAATATGTCTCAAGCGAGATCGATATGAAAACCCTGCGGTGGAGGCGGGCCAATAGCCGCACCCACCATCAACGCCGCCCCGAGATCTATCAGGAAATTGTCGGGAAGCATGAGCCTTGGCTGATGTATGAAGGCGAAAGCGAACTGACTGAAATCCAGAAGACGTTTTAGCCATCCATCCATCCTCCAAAAAAGAAGCCCGCTGTTCGGCGGGCTTCTTTGCGTTCAAATGGGTGGGGGATCAGTAGCCCGGTGACATGCCGGGGATCTGGCGGGAACCTTCCCATTGCTGCGGGGTGTTCCATGGCATATCGGAATATTCCTTTTCGTCGCGATAGTCGTTGTCGGGGGTGGCGCAGCCACAGAGCGCGAGCGTAGCGACCGCACCCAGCAGGGAGATGATTTTAAATGATGTTTTCATGGGAAGAAAAAAAGAACCGTCCCGTTTGCGCGGGACGGTTGATGCAGTAGAAACGCAGAATTAGAGTACGGCGTCTTTGGCTGCTTTCGCAATGCGGAACTTCAGAACGCGCTTTGCAGCGATCTGGATGGTTTCGCCGGTGGCCGGGTTGCGACCCATGCGGGCTTTGCGGTCAACGATTACAAGCTTGCCGATTCCGGGAATGGTGAATCCGTCTGCTGCGCCTGCGTATGCGAGTTCTGCGAGTCCTTCCAAAGCGTCCTTGGCCTGAGCCTTGGAGATCTCAGCTTTTTCTGCTACTGCTGCGATGATTTGCGATTTAGTCATGGGTTTTGCCATTGTGTTTTCTCCTCATGGTTTCCTGGTTAGTTCCAACAAGTACTGTCCGACTCCGTATCGGCCTCAGCGCTGGAAAAACTTTTAGGGCATCACGGAAATTAACGCAATAGGAAAATACACGAAAAACCAATAGTTGCAGGGGTGGGGTACCTGTTTCCGCCTTAGCGAAAAAGAGTCTGATGATTCCGATCATCATTCAGGCTCTTCGGCCGCGTTACAGCTTGCGTCACATTTTTATATCTGTTTCTATTTCGCAGTAAGGCGGAAGCGTAGTCCACTCGGCGAACTGTGTTGATGCGCCTGTTGAACTAGAGTTTGAAGGATTGATGTATTGAAAAGCCAGACCGAT
>QNFR01000231.1 GCA_003646405.1 Gammaproteobacteria bacterium | reverse complement strand
GGGTTCACCCGCTTCAATCCGCGGATAACAGAAAATACATTTTTCAGATTTTCCAGACTTGTGGTTGAAGTAAATCTTCTTGTAAGGGCAGCCGGACACACACATACGCCAACCGCGACACTTGTCCTGGTCGATCAGGACAATGCCGTCTTCCTCGCGCTTGTAAATCGCTCCGGAAGGACAGGAGGCGACACAGGTGGGGTTCAGGCAGTGCTCGCAAAGTCGCGGCAGGTACATCATGAAGGTATGTTCGAACTCGCCGTAGATATCCTTCTGTATTTTATCAAAGTTCTTGTCGCGGGAGCGCTTGGAGAACTCGGTGCCGAGAATTTCTTCCCAGTTGGGTCCGGACACGATTTTTTCCATGCGCTTGCCCGTGAGCAGTGAACGCGGCCGCGCAGTGGGCTGGTGCTTGCTGATGGGCGCTGTGTGTAAGTGCTGGTAATCAAAATCGAAGGGCTCGTAGTACTCGTCGATCTGCGGCATATCCGGGTTGCTGAATATTTTGGCCAGCACCTTCAATTTACCGCCGATACGGGGTTCTATTTTGCCGTTTCTCTTGCGCTTCCAGCCTCCGTTCCACTTATCCTGGTTCTCCCATTCGTTGGGATAGCCGATTCCGGGCTTGGTCTCAACATTATTAAACCAGGCGTATTCCACACCCTCGCGTGAGGTCCACACATTTTTGCAGGTGATGGAGCAGGTGTGGCAGCCGATACATTTGTCGAGGTTTAACACCATGCCGACTTGTGAGCGTATTTTCATCGCGGCGACTCCTTAAACGGTCTGGGGAAGTGGTTGGGGGAGGCCGTCCCCGTCGGGGCCGTCAAGCCAGTCAACTTTACTCATTTTGCGAACCACGACAAACTCGTCGCGATTACAACCCACGGTGCCGTAGTAGTTGAAACCGTAGCTCTGCTGGGCGTAACCGCCAATCATATGCGTGGGCTTCATGATGATCCGGGTTACCGAGTTGTGATGTCCACCGCGGGTTCCGGTGGTTTCAGAGCCCGGCACATTCACGATGCGCTCCTGGGCGTGGTACATCATGACCATGCCCTGGTTGACGCGCTGGCTGACCACCGCGCGGCAGGTGATGGCGCCGTTGGCGTTGAACACCTCGACCCAGTCGTTGTCTTCGATGTCTGCTTCCGCGGCATCCACTTCACTGAGCCAGATAATCGGCCCACCGCGTGACAGGGTCAGCATCAACAGGTTGTCGGAGTAGGTGCTGTGGATACCCCACTTCTGGTGCGGTGTAATCCAGTTCAGCACAATCTCCTTGTTGCCGTTCGGCTTTTTGCCTTTAAGCCCTTCGATGGTGTGGGTCACCACCGGCGGCCGATAAGAGACAAACTGCTCTCCGAAAGCCTGCATCCAGGGGTGATCCTGGTAAAATTGCTGCCGGCCGGTAATGGTGCGCCAGGGAATAAACTCATGCACGTTGGTGTAGCCGGCGTTATAGCTGACATGCTCGTCTTCCAGCCCGGACCAGGTCGGTGAAGAGATAATCTTGCGCGGCTGCGCCTGAATATCCCGGAAACGAATTTTCTCATCGTGCTTGGGCTCGGCCAGGTGCTTGTGATCGCGACCGGTGAGTTTGCCCAGGGCTTCCCAGGCCTTGACCGCGACGTTGCCGTTGGTCTCCGGGGCCAGGCTGAGTATCATTTCCGCGGCATCGATCGCCGAATCAATAGCCGGTTGCCCCTTGCTGATACCTTCCTCGTCGACGGTGTGGTTGAGTTCGCGCAACAGCGCGACCTCGTCATCCGTATTCCAGCTGATACCCTTGCCGCCATTGCCGAGTTTTTCCAACAGTGGCCCGACAGAGGTAAACTGCTTATAGAGATTGGGGTAATCGCGCTCCACGACCACCATGTTGGGGGCCGTTTTGCCCGGCACCAGTTCGCATTCGCCCTTTTTCCAGTCCTTTACGTCAAAAGGCTGGGCCAGTTCTCCCGGGGTGTCGTGCAACATCGGTACGGTGACGATGTCTTTTTCAACACCGAGGTTGTCTTCGATGACAGCGATCTCGGAGAATTTCTTCGCCAGCCCCTTGTAAATATCCCAGTCGGAACGCGCCTCCCATGCGGGATCGATCGCTTGTGACAGGGGGTGGATGAAGGGGTGCATGTCGGAGGTATTGAGGTCGTCCTTTTCATACCAGGTCGCTGTGGGCAACACGATATCCGAGTAGACGCAGGTCGATGACATGCGAAAATCCAGCGTGGTGACCAGATCCACCTTGCCCTCAAAGCCCTTCTGTTCAAAATCTATCTCCTCGGGAATGATGCCGCCGGTCACGCCGTTGTCGTCGTTCATCACACCATTTTTAGTGCCCAGCAGGTACTTGAGCATATACTCGTGCCCTTTGCCCGAAGAGCCGAGCAAATTGGAGCGCCAGATAAACATATTGCGCGGGAAGTTGTCCGGGTTGTCCGGTTGCTCCGCGGCAAAACGTATATCGCCGGATTTGAGCTGCTCGACCAGGTAATCTTTCGGGTCTTTCCCGGCGGCTTGTGCGTCGCGAACAATGTCCAGGGGGTTTTTGTTCATCTGCGGTGCGCTGGGCAGCCAGCCCATGCGCTCGGACTTGATGTTGTAATCCAGCATGTGTTCCGGCATCTCGCCCTTGTCGCTCAGGGGCGAGAGCACCTCGTGGATATTGACCTTCTCGTGACGCCACTGTGAGGAGTGGTTATAGAAGAATGAGGTGCCGTTCATATGGCGCGGCGGGCGACTCCAGTCCAGGCCAAAGGCCAGCGGCAGCCAGCCGGTCTGCGGGCGCAGTTTCTCCTGGCCGACGTAATGTGCCCAACCGCCGCCGGTCTGGCCGATGCAGCCACACATCATCAACATATTGATAATGCCACGGTAGGCCATATCCATGTGGTACCAGTGATTGAGGCCGGCCCCTAGGATGATCATCGAGCGCCCCTTGGTCTTGTCCGCCGTAGCGGCGAACTCCCTGGCCACCTGGATCACTTTTTCGCGGCTGACGCCGGTAATGTTCTCCTGCCAGGCCGGGGTGT
>QNFR01000230.1 GCA_003646405.1 Gammaproteobacteria bacterium | reverse complement strand
GAAGTTGAGGAAAGCAGGCAGGTCGCGGAAGAACTCGGTGGGCAGGTTCTGGGCCTCGTCGATAATCCATACGGGCAGGATCTGTTTGCCATCGACCAGTTCCTCGATACGCGCTTTGATGTCTCGCCACAGTTGGGCACGGCGATAGGCGGGCTCCATGCCCAGTGCCAGCGCCAGTCCGCGGTAGAGATCCAACCGACCGAAGTCGGTCTCGGCCAGATAGATAACCTGATAGCGGTGGGGGTTGAGCGCCTGGGTCAGTTGCCGCAGTGCGGCCGTCTTACCCACGCCGGCCGCGCCGGTCAGCAGACCCACACCGGGGCTGTCCAGCAACCATTGAAAGCGGGTCTGTAGTGTGGACAGGGCTCCGTCATCCCACAGTTCAGGGGTCTGTTTGCCCAACGGGGCATACTTGAGCCCAAAGTGTTGTTGGTACATTTTATGACTCCTCGTCTTCAGACTTCATGCTGGGGTTGACAGGGGTGGCCTGCTTGTCATCGATGGCGTGATACTGCCGGTAGGCCATCTCGACCAGATTGGGGCCTTGGAGTTGTGTCCGGGGGCGGTCCGCTGGCGGGGTCGGTTTGTGCCGCTGGCGGTGGCTGTTGGCCAGCACATCCAACGGTGTGGCCTGGCCCAGGGTCTCACCCTGGTTGTTTTCCACTGAGATGACTTGTTCGGCGTGCGGATCGACCACCAGTTGTACCTTTTTCCCTGTCAGTTTATAGGGCACTTCAAAGCGCTGCCCCTGGTAACTCACAGTGCCGTCCTTGCGTACCTGGCGCGTGAGCCGGTGGCAGAACAACTCATCCAGCCGTTCAGCCCGGTTACCCAGACTGCGGATGCGGGGTAGATCCTGCTGATAGCGTTGCAGTGGTGACAGGTCCGCCAGACCCGCGTGCGTGCGTCGATGGTAAATCTCCTCAAGCCACGCCCATAAGCGGGCATTGATATCTGACAAGTCCTGGATTCGAGTGCTGTCCAACTCGCTGAGGAACTGATCGCGCAGGGTTCTGTGCCAGCGCTCTAACTTTCCTTTTCCCTCGGGCGCATAAGGGCGACAGTAGATCAGATGAATGCCCAATCGGGCACAGATGCCCTGCAGGGTCTTGGCCCGGTAGGCTGGACCATTATCGACCACCAGCTTGACCGGAAGACCACGCTTGAGTACTGCTTGCTTGAGGACTCCTTCGATATCCAGCGCCTTCTCGCCGGTACAAAACGCGCTGTGGGTCAGCAAGCGGGAGGCATCGTCCATCAACGAGACCAGATAGACCTTGCGGATTCGCCCTTTGACCGGCACACGTGGACCGTGCATTACATCGCCATACCAGATGTCACCGGCATAACGCGCTTCATAGCTGCGATGTTCTTCGACTTCACTGGCGCCGCCGAGGGGCCGCGACAGCCCATGGCCTTGCAACAGACGGTGAACACTGGAACGCGGCAGTGTTCCGCGTGCGGCCAGGCCACTGTGTTCTGCCAACAGGATCAGTTGATCGATGGAACGGCGTGGGTTATCGCGCTTGGCATCCAGGATGGCCGTCTGAATTGCTGCCGGCAGTTTGGATTGTCCCCGGTCCGAACGGGCCTTGGGGGTCAACGCCTCAATACCATCCCGGCGCCAGGCATAATACCAGGACTCAATCGTTTTCTCGCCAATGCGGCAGCGGTCGCTAGCGGGGATATCGTAGTCACGCCCGGCCAGTTCCCGCAGCAGTCGCTTGAGTTCACCATGCTCCAGATGCTCACGGCTGATGAGGGGGCCAAGCACAGCGAGACGGAACAGGGCCACGGGGTGTAAATCATTCATCGGGTTCTCCTTGATAACTAATGGGCCCAATAGGAAAACTTAAATCAAACGCTGGCAACAGGGCCAAAGTGTGTGGGGTGGCCCAGCGGTGGTGGTCAGGCCATCCCCAGGTGCTCCGGGATCAGAACATCATGGGATGGCCACGCCATCGCGATCGAGTACTGCCATCGCAGCGGCCAGTGACATTCGGTGAAAACAGGCCAACCAGAACGAAGTCTGCGAACCATGGCGTCCCAGTTCAGGAAAATGACTGCGCAAGTGAAAGCTGTAGCGACTGAATCGATCTTCCAGCCAGCGTTGCCAGCGGCCGATCGTGTGACGCCCGGGCTGACTCATCCGGGCTGCTTTGCGCAAAGACAGCCCGCTCAGCAACATCGCCAGCACGGCTTGCTGTACGCTCCACGAGTACCACCGGCGCGGGGCAATACAACCAGGTAAGCGTGAGCAGGTTGCCTGACAATGACGGCAATAAAAACGAGGGATTGGTACCGGGTCAAGATAGGCACCATCTTTTCCTTCACGGTCAGCCTTACGAGGGTAATGACCGTGACGCCAGACACCACCCCGACCGCAGTGCGGGCATTGCTGTGGTCTGTACGCCTCCGGATGATGCTTCAGGTGGTAAAGATGTTGATTCAGCGAACCGATTGCTGGCAGAATATGGCACATAGGCTGGTCTCTTTTCTTGTTGTGATACGTTTGCGCATACCACGATATTAAAGGATGACCAGCCTTTCTTTTGCTGTTTCTGTCTCGGACTCTACAAGGGAATGTTTCTGATAAGGTCCTGGCGAACCGGGGGATATTTTAGGCCGCTTGGCCTAAAGGAAGGGGAGACGTAACATCACTAAATTCTATCAAAGCCTTTTCTAATACGCTGAGTATCATTAATAGTTCAGAATATTTATCTCTTTGATTATTTCCTCGCCATAACCTTTCTATAACTGCTTCAAAAGAAATTGTGGCTCCTGATGTTCCTCTGTTATTAAAAACATTGAAAAGTAATCTCTGAATTGATTCATGTGATCTCTCTGGATCTATTTTTTTGTAATCAAGAAGTACCCATCGGTATAAAGCCAGTACATAATCTTTATCTCTTTCAGCAACTTGAGCTCTTCTAATTTCAAAACCACCAAATGATTCAAATATTGAATATTTATTCCTTTTTCCTAGCTCACTTAAAAATGTCCTCTCCTTCGGTTTTCTGTAGTGATAATTAAGGTTTGCCAAGAAATCAGCGCAGACAAGCCCCCAGGAGTTATTG
>QNFR01000229.1 GCA_003646405.1 Gammaproteobacteria bacterium | reverse complement strand
CATAACCGGCAAAGTGAGAGTTGTAACGCGGATTGCGATTGACATCCAGATTTGTGTGTATCGTCCACATCTCGTGCTGGCTTTCTTCCGTAAAAAGCACATTCCCAAGATCCGCGCCGTATTTCCCCTGGTTCAGATGCACGAGCATCCAGTTGCATAGGTCATCGACATTCGAGAAGATTCCCCCTGCTGCACCATTTACCATCTCATCGAAGTGACCGATGGTTCTGATACTTCCCTTTTCGGTAGAATGAGGCGTGGCGAGGTTGCTTGTAACCTGATTTTCTGACAGAGCGCTATATGTCCGTTCCATATCAAGGGGTGCGCAAATACGTGTATCGACAAAGTCTTCCCAGGACATGCCACTTACTCTTGCAATGACCTCGCCGGCTACGAAATAGAGCAGGTTGTCATAATCGAACTTCGTGCGAAAGGCAGATTGCGGTTTGAAATACTGAAAACTGGACAAGACATCGTCAATTGTGAAATCTGCGCCATCAGGGAAAAACATGAGATCTCCAATCCCAAGGCCGAGGCCACTTCGATGCGTCAACAAGTCCTGAATATTGAAATTCTCAGTGACGTAAGCGTTGTACATTTTAAACTCGGGGATATGGTCGACCACCTTGTCTTGCCAGGATAGCTTTCCCTCTTCAACCAAAATTGCAAGAGCAGCAGTCGTGAAGGCTTTACTATTTGATGCGATGGCAAAGTTTGTATGCGCATCCACGGTTTCTTTCGTATCGACAGACTGGAAGCCATAACCTTTAGTGTGAATGATCTTGCCGTCTTTTACGATGCCTACGGCGACGCCTGCCACGTCAAATTTTTCCAGGCATTCCTCGACAAGCTGATCAATCTCGTCAGACGATAGCTGAGCGGCCAGATAGCTGCTTTGGAATAATAATGTTAATGATAGGATAATCAGTGGAAGATACATTCGGAATAGACGCATGACGAGTTTGTTTAATGAATGAATACCGTGCAGATTACTCCTGCTAGAAATTACATCATCCACGCATCAATTCGCGCGCACGAAATAAGGTGTCCAGCAATCTGCCACGATACCAAGGTAAGCAAGTACAATAGAATAAAACGCCTTATTCCGGCTTGAGAAATTTATCGATATCTCCTTTCATCAGGCTTTGGAGCATGGTCTTGAAATTCTCTTTTTTATTGAGGTGCGGAAGTGGCTCTGACGGGACTGATTTGCCCAAAAACGCACAAAGTGGACCCCATCCATCGCGCACATCATAGACCAAAAGTCGATCAGCGGGAACATGGGCCTTGACATCCTCGATATGCTTGTTAAAGACTTCTTCAACAAATGCCTTGTCCTCAAATCGCCCTTCAAACTGGACTTTCCATAGCATTTCCTTGACAAGCTTAATACAACCAACGACCTTCCTTACCCTGGGGTTGGTGAGTAACTTGCCCATCATCATGAGTTTTTCCGGCAACGTTTGCGGTCCGGCTTTTTTGACGGTGTTTGAGATGCTCGTGTACCAGCCGTCAAATGGCCTGACGGTCAGTATTACTTTGGCATCTGGATATCGTTCCATATGCTCCTTGTACCAAGGGAAAGCCGGAAAGTCAACCGTTGATGTATATCCGTCGTACAAACCATCCCAGTCAGTTGTGCCGGTATCCCTCAGGGCATGCCAATAGTGCAGCATGTCGGGATTGGTCAGAAGTGTTTTCATATGATAGGTGGGACCGTATCCCAGAAGTTCGAGTGATCTCTTCAGGGTTGTTGTGCCAGTTCGCGGAAATCCCGCACCAATGATCTGAATGGACATAGCGTAGTTCTTTTAGGTGTGATAGAAATTGGTGAGTCAAGGGTGATAGATCTCGATTCGCCTTAGTGTCAATCGTATAGTGAACGGAATTTAAGAAGAATTTGGGATTTTCCTACAATCCTGACCCACCTTCGCTGCCAGGGACACAATCCGTGCCGTTGGTGCGCTGAGAACATCCTTTTGAATTTTAAATTTCGCGGTTTTGCATTTTACCTTAAAAAAACTCCTCCCCGCCTTCGCTATAGCTATGGCGGGTAATGCACCCCGATGAGGACGTTTAAAGGCATTCAAAATTCAAAATCAGTATTGTCCGGTTAATTAATGTCAATCTAGAATTCGGGAGTGCGTTGCAATCTCCCCCGCTGGCGGGGGCTCTCAATACGCTGAACTTCAACCTGTTGTCCTTGTGGGTGGAAAACAGTATCTGAAATAGTAGGATTGTCGATAGAATACAGGAATTCCACCCCCATTCCTATTTTGCCTTTGTCAAAATTGTCATTTCCCCCCGCCAGCGGGGGAGATTGGGCCAACTGTCATCAGACATCAAGAATTTTTACCGGACAACACTGATTCAAAATTCAAAATTCCCAAAACCTCTAATATTTCGCCGATTCCCCATCAGCAAGACTATTGAGAATAAACGCCCGCAGATCATCATTCGCAGATTTCAAATCCTCATGACGCAAATACATCATATGCCCGCTTCTATATCCATTAAAGCTGAGGCGGTCCTTCATCTTTCCACTTGGATCGATTTGCCACATCGTGTATTTTGCATTAAAATAGGTCGTTGCCCCATCATAATAGCCGGATTGAAACATCACATTGAGATATGGATTTTCGGCCATGGCCTTGCGCAGGTCTTCTCTGACCGAATTGTTTTCGAAACTCCAGGGACGTACCGAGCCAAACATATTGTATTTCACATCGGTTTTAAAGTCGAGCTTTTCACGCAAGTAGTAATTGATTGCCGGAGCGAAACTGTGCAGCCATGATGTGAGTTCGGGGCTGTAATCCGGACCTGACCCTGATTCTGTTTTATCAATTCCAAGGTATCTCGAATCAAGTCTTCCAATCGTATGACCTGATTTATCCCGCAGTAGTTCTTTCCAGAAAAAGCGAGTAGATACCGCGAGGTTGTTTTGGAGAATTGATTTTACAGAAAGTCCAGAGTAGTGAGACATTCTTTCAGCCACGGATTGCTTTTCTTCAGCAGAAATAAATCCCCCTTTAGCCAGGGCAGGCATGTATGTATTTAAGGTAAAATCCTCCACTTCAGGCAGCACTTCAAGCAAGTCCTTATTT
>QNFR01000228.1 GCA_003646405.1 Gammaproteobacteria bacterium | reverse complement strand
TAGTGGGCAGACCCAGCGCTCTCCCTCCTCCTCATAATCGGCAGGTCGAAGGTTCAAATCCTTCTGGGCCCACCATTTTTTATAGTTTTCATGGACTTATAGCTGCTTGGAGCGTCCGACTATTCCGGGCACATGGGTGACAGTTATTGGCTGGAGTCGGTGGGTATAACCAGATCTGGCCGAATATAACCAAACGGCTACACACTTCGGATGTTCCCTAGCAAAGCGCACTACTCCACTGTGTGTGACTTCGACACTGCAAACGCTGGAATCGATGCAGAATGCTTCCGCCAGGCATTGGTCACGCCACCTATGAACGCCATCGCCCAGAGCAAACTCTGCTCTACCAACTTGTAGAGAAACACTACCCTACCCTGATTGAAGAACTCGATGCACAAGGCAAGTCCCTGCCAGCACATGTCCATCGAGAATTTGAAGCGTATCTCAAATGCGGTCGCCTCGAACACAGGTTCCTGCGCGTACGTTGCGATAAGTGTCAGTTCGAGCCCCGCGGTTTCAGCGTGTCAAAGCCCCAGCCAGAAACGAGTTGGATGAACTGATTCAGCTGATCAGTCAGCGTGTAGGTCGCTGCCTAGAGCGCCAGGGCTTGCTGCTGCCCTGGTACCTAAACCGCGAGTCAATCTGACGCGATACCACGGCGTACTCGCACCGAACCACCGTTGGCGGGAACAGATCACCCCGGCACACCGTGGCAAAAGGGCAAAGCCTATCTCCAACACGGAGATCAGATCACCAGCCGAGCGTCACGCCGCGATGACCTGGGCGCAACGACTCAAGCGAGTATTCAATATCGACATTGAAACCTGCAGCCGCTGCGGTGGATCTGTAAAGGTCATTGCCTGTATAGAGGAGCAGGATATTATCGACCGGATTCTGGCCCACCTGCGCGACAAGGATCAGTTCGCCCCTGATCGACCGCATCTGCCTCCCCCATCCAGGGCGCCACCTGACACAACGCCTCTTTTCAGCGGAATGGATTCCGCGTCTACACAGTTCAATCGGCAAGGACGCCATACGACGAGTCCTCGATCATTTCAGGTTCAGCTACTGATATCTAGAAGGAAATTTGCTCACGACACCCCATTTGTTTTTCCTATACTTCCGCTCTACACTCCAAACCAGCCGCACAAACTAGGAGTTTGGATTTTCTGGATTGAACGGCCGCTATTGCGTGGTTAAGCAGACTGCCGCAGCCCACTTTGTATACATAGATAAAGGTCGCCTCACGGCCAAAAGCGGACATTCATCGGATATAAAAAACCCCGCTCAAAGCAGGGCTTTATGAATCTATTTCAGTTCGAACTCATCAGTTTCTCCCCAACTGTAAGTATATTCTAACGATCAATAACAGGGTTCTGCTTTAACCGTCTTCTGGAATGTCGCGCTCTCAGCGTTCGGACTTTAGCTGTGCCGTTAGTCGAGTAGCCAGCGTCCACCCTGTTTGACAAACCTGAGTGGTTTTATTTTTGTTTCGCCGTTGCCGAATCTGGATTCAACTTCGACCATTGCCTCGTTACCGATAATTTGCTCGTCTATAACGCGAAATTCGATGATACCACCCTGAGCATCCAGTTCCGTCTTCAAACCAGCCTTCATCGCGGCGATCTGCGCAGGTGGCTGGGTGCTAATAAACTGGTCGCCGTCCACCACATATGTCATAGCCGTCTCTAGGTCGAGTTCGCTCATCGCCACCAAATATGCCTTGGCTGTAGCGCCCGGAGAGTTGGCATCATGTGCGCTCGGCAACGTTTCCGAATCGCTCGTTTTAGTGCTCCCGCTCTGTTTTTTCAGCACTACCTTACTCATTTCACAAACATTCATGCCAATCAACTTGTTTGACTCTTGGTCGATCGAGAATGTGACTCCCTGAGGGCCTTTTAACTTCCCATCTTCGAAAGTTACAGCTACCTTACCTATCACAGGGTAGTCATCAATGATGTAATCATCACCGCCATTATTTCGTATGGATATCGTCATTTCTCCTAGCGGCCCAGCATCACATGACCACTTCCCTTCGAACTTGTCGCCTCCATTACTACAACCAGCTAGGACCAACATTGTTACAACAGAAAATAAATATGCGACTTTATTGTTCATATTCAGACTCCTTCCTCTCGAAGATGTAGCGGACTGAGACTGAGCGTCCCCCGTTAAATTGAACATTGTTGTCTCCCTGTATCGGCCCTTAGGACGCCCCAAGTGTGAGCCGTGATTATTACAATCCAAAATAGCAGCCACGCCCTTCTAAAACAAGGCTTTAGCCGATCAAGAAATTAGTCAGTTGAATATGCCTGTCGTCCCGACCAGATATGGCCTGGAGAATACCACCTCCCGAACTAGGTGTCCCTACCAAAAACTCCATCCATGACTCAATTTCTACTCTGGGCACAGTGCCGGCTCAACAAATGACGGGGGACTGGTTCAGTTTGGATATAACGTAGCCGGTCAGCGAAGAATATCGAACATAATTGACCGGTCGCCCGCGCAATCCGTTACGAGTAGTGGATCTTCTCCTGAACCAGAGAGCAACCCGGCCGGTCTATCAGGCCGCTCGCCGGTACTCATGATGAAGACCACCGACATGAGGAATTGCCACAACCTTTCCCTGTTCTGGCGGTTCAATTGATCGTGGTACCGGACTCTGCTTATCGAGAGACAAGTGCGTTCTCGCCTCATGAAAGTAGGTACTGTAGGTTTTCAGCTGCCGCCGCAGATGCCGTCCATTTAGGATGATAACGTGATTCAGGCACTCTCGCCGGATGCTGCCAATTATTCGCTCCACATAAGGATTTTGCCATGGCGAGCGCGGGGCAGTAAGCACTTCTTCGATGCCGAAGTTTTTCACTCGATGTCGGAATCGAGCACCGTAGGTGCTATCCCGGTCGCGTATCAAGTAGCGTGGAGCCGTGTCGAAGGGGAAAGCTTCCACTATTTGCTGAGCAGCCCATTCCGCAGTCGGATGATACGTCGCGTTGAAGTGAATGATTTCTCTCCGTTCGTGATGCAGAATGACAAATACGTACATGATCCGAAGTGTTGCTGTGGGCACGGTGAAGAAGTCTACCGATACCAAGTCTGTTAAATGATTATCAAG
>QNFR01000227.1 GCA_003646405.1 Gammaproteobacteria bacterium | reverse complement strand
ATTGCCTTTGCCATCGAAGGCAGTGTGCAATGGCCCCAGGCCCAATTCAGGCTCGGCTACAATGACGTCGCGGGGCTTGATCTTGTCGTTAAACAGATCCGGCAGGCGGGTCACATCAATCACCGACACGGTGGGTGACAACTTGCCATTTATGACCACATGGCGGCCATCTGGTGCGGTATTGCAACCGTGCGGGCTGTTGGAAATTGGTACATAGCGGGTGTAGGGTGAACCCTTGCGGCCATCGAGAACCGGCACACCGCCTATGGTTTTGAAATCGCCATTTTTGACGCCTTCCTCAATGCGCTTGATGTCGAAAATCACCGCCCAGTCCTGCTCTGCGGAGGTCATTTCGGCAAGGGTTACGCCGCCCTCGGAGTTGTAGCAAGTAGAAAAAGCATAGAGCCCCTGGTAGTCCGCATCGCAGTTATCCAGATTGCCATCTACCATCACCTGCCACGCCACTTTCATTTCGTCGCCATCGATAGCGGTGAATATTGCGTGGTACTTGCTGGGGTCGTCCAGGTCACGGCCATCGTTTGGAATGGGTACCCTGTGCTCACCGTTGGCGAAGACATAACCTGTGCGCGGGTACTTCTGCGGGCGCAGGCCGTGAATGTCAGATGCGTTTGGAATCTCGATGATTTTGTCGCATTTCATGACGTCACAGCGCACCCGGGCCACACGGGTGTTGGCTTTGTCGTTCATAAACAGGTAGCGGCCATCATAGGTGCCATCTGTGAAAGACATATGGGGGTGGTGAAGGTCTCCGTTTTGCCAGACCTCGCCCTTGTCCTCAAGGAATTTCGTCGTCTCGGGAAGCAGTCCGTCCTTGTGAATCTTGATACTTTCATTGGTTGAGCCCCAGCCAGTAGCACTGCAGCGGTTAAAAACCGGCACTCGCATGAGTTCGCGCATGGAGGGCATGCCCATTATGCGCATTTCACCGCATTGGCCGCTACTCCAGAAGCCGTAGTAATCATCCAGGTCTCCCGGGGCAACACTGCCTTTCGCGGAGGCAGCAACCGCCGTATTTGGCGCCAGCATAGTACCGCCGGCGACACCTGCAATACTACCTGCACCAGCCAGGGCGACCAATTTTGCTGAACCGCCGAGCAGTTCCCTGCGTTGGATGTCTATCGTTTTGTCATCGTCTCTGTTTTCATCTTTCTTCGACATAGCGTTTCTCCTTTGGTTTATCGTATGTCAGTGCTCCAGTGGAGCAAAACCCTAATCGGAAACGGCTATAATTTCAGCCGCTTCCTTTCCTTTTGCTTTGATGTTCTCTAGTCTTTTGGCCGCGTCCGATTTGTCGCTCGCGCTCGCCCTGCTGGGCCGCTCCCGCTTCAGGCGTTTTTGAATAAGTACCGGGCAGGCGTGATCATCCACGTAGATTACCTGGCAATGCAGGCAGTAGAGGCATTCGTTGACATTGATGTTGCCCTCTTTATGGATGGCCTGGACCATGCATTCCTGAGAACAACGCTGACAGGGTGTGCCGCACTCCTTGTAGCGTTTTAACCATTCGAACATACGCAGGCGGCCGGGAATGGCGAGGGCCGCCCCCAGGGGGCAGAGATATCGGCAGTAAAATCGCTCTATAAAAAGCCCGGGGAGGATCATGCCCACGGCGAACAACACAAAGGGCCAGCCTCGCTGGAATTTCAGGATGATGGCAGTTTTGAATGGCTCGACTTCGGCGAGGCGCTCCGCCCACTCCAGTGAATGCAGGGAAAAGCCGAACAGGGCGAGGAATATCAGGTATTTCACTGCCCACAGACGTTCATGGAAACCCCAGGGCAATGTCAGCTGGGGAATTTTTACAAACTTGGCGACACGATTCATCAGTTCCTGCAGAGCGCCGAAGGGACACAACCAGCCGCAGTAGGCCCCCCGGCCCCAGAACAACAGGGAAGTGGCAACCGAACCCCACAGTATGAATATCAGCGGCTCCATCAGGAAATAGCTCCAGTCAAAGCCCGATACCAGCGCATTCAGCACAGCGAGTATATTCACCACCGACAACTGGGCATTGGCATACCAGCCAATTCCGAACAGGGTGAAGATCAGGAATCCCACTCGCACCCGGTCGGTTAGCACGGGCCGCCTGACCAGCCAGTTCTGGAAAAAGAAAATAAGCGTCAACACACCCAGAGCTGCCAGTAATACCGCAACCTGGGGTAGTTTATTCAGCCACATTTTTTTCCACAGAGGTGCATCTTCCGCGGCTGCTTCAGATTCCAGCCAGTCCATTAATCCCACCGCGGGAACGACTTCAGGCTCTGTGAAATTGAGATACTTGTCCGGCGGTGCATAGAGCAATTCGAAGTTCAGGAATGACTTGCGGGTGGGCCCGGTCAGGCGCCCCACCAACAGTTCCAGTTGCCACGGTAGCGCCCCGTCGAAGCCCTGGTCAGTGGGCAGGACAAACAGGTCGACATCTTTGAGCCGGGGTGCCCCATCGGCGGCTACTCTTCGCAGGCGCTTGTGTTCATAATCGTGGAACCTTATCAGGTTATCCCCTTGTACCAGTTGGAAACGATCGAAAATGCCGCCTCGTACATAGCCCGAGCCCTTGAAGGAGTAGCGTCCATCACCTGCCAACAGGATCGCCTGCTGTCCGGGCTCCAGGCGCTTGAGAAGGTTGTTGTATTCTGCTTCGCCTAACAGGCTGCGGCCAATCACCGGAATTGACACCACGGCGGCATAGAGTTCTATAAAGATCTCATCTTGTGGCCCCTCTTCAGGTGCCCTGGCAGCGCGCTCATCACCGGATTCCTCAAAGGCTTTATTGACTTGCCCCAGGGTCAGTTCCAGCTTCGTCACCGAGGAGTCATCAAGCAGTGCCTGCCATTCCTCAACTCCAGTTATCCCGGGGTTGATGCTGGCGATGGGGCCAGTGTGTTTGCGTTTTGGCGCCAATCCACCCAGGCGATGGGCGCGGGCAACCCGGATGGCGCTGCGCTGGATGTTGTCATCCATCACCATAACAGTCACTGTCGCCCCGGTGACCACATCCACTTTTGGTGCTCCCAGCTCACCTCGCACCATTTTGCCGATGTCCAGGCCGATGTAGTTATCGAGAACCGCTATAATACGTTTTTCCGGGATGCCGATTAATACAATGGGTTCGTGGTGCTTGACCAACAATACCT
>QNFR01000226.1 GCA_003646405.1 Gammaproteobacteria bacterium | reverse complement strand
GCTGTCCATCAGGTAGACGCGAATCCCCTCGCCAAAGGAGGTCAGCAGCGTGACGGAGGCAATGCCGATGCTGATTCCGAGAGCAGTCAGCAGGCTGCGCAGGCGGGCTGTTGTCACCGCATGAAATACCCAGCGCAGCCAGTCATTCAATAGCATTCGAAATCACTTTTTGGCCAGTGCATCGATAGGCTCCAATCGTGCTGCCTGCTGGGCCGGCAACCAGGCGAACACCACGGCGGTGCCGACTGCCAGCCCCAACGCGGCCCACATCGCCCAGCCGGGTGTGGCGAAGGGGATCGACGGGTAGAGTTGCTTTCCCGCGGCAACCAGCAAACTCCCAGCCAGCAAACCCAGCATGGCTCCGGCGGTGGCGATTAACGCCGCCTCGGTGAGAAACAGGGCACGTACCTGTGCCGCGGGAGCGCCGATTGCCTTGAGCAGACCAATTTCCGCTGTGCGTTGTTTCACTGACATCAACGTGACATTCATCACCAGTATGCCGGCTACCACCAGACTGATTGCTGCGATACCCGCTACTCCCAGCGTCAACACCTGCAGAATATCATCAAAGGTACTGAGCATCGCATCCGGACTGACCACCGTAACGTCCAGTTCGCCATCATGCAATTCCTGCATGCGATCTGATATCCGCGACTTGACCTCCTCGACCTGGTAGTTTTCTTTTACTTTCATCATGACCCGGAACAGGCCGTGTACGTTGAATACCGACTGGGCTGAGGCTACCGGTACAAAAATAGCTTCGCTAAGATCCAGGCCAAAGGAGTCACCCGTACCCGTCAATACGCCAATGACGCGAAAGCGGTAATCCCGTAGTCGCACCCATTGGCCGATTGCTCGGTGGTTATCGAACAGCTCGGTTTTCAACTTCTGGCCGATGACTGCCACCGGCTTGCCTTCGCTCAACGCGAGATTGGGCAGGGCGCTGCCCTGGCCAATTTCCAGCTGGCGAATTGAAAAAAACGACGCGGTAGTGCCCACTACGATACTTTCCCGTTCGCGTGATGCATAAGAGACGGGGCCGTTACCAATGACTATCGGTGCCAGTGATGTCACACCGGGAACCGTCCGTCCCAACACTTCCACTTCATTCAGGGTGATGGCGCGGGCCGCAGTGCCGGTAATTGGCGGCATGCCGCCGGTGGTTTCCTTCCGACCTGGAAACATGACCACCGTATCCTTACCGAGGAACGCAAATTCCCCCAACACGTAACCCCGGGCGCCTTCACCCACGGCAGTCAGTACCACCACGGCAGCGACGCCGAGCCCCACGGCAATGAGCAGCATGACACTGCGAAAGCGCTGGCGTCGCAGGGCCAGGAATGTATAGCGAACGAGATCAATCAGCCGCATTGCTCTCACCTGCCTGCCGGTGCACAGTGTCACTGGTAATCGCGCCGTCCACCATGCGGATATGGCGTTTTGCACGGTCGCCTATATTATGGTCATGGGTAACCACCAGCAGGGTGATTCCCTCACGATTCAGGTCCTCCAGTATGTTGGTCACCTCCCGCCCGGACCGTGAATCCAGGTTGCCGGTTGGCTCATCGGCGAGCAGGATACTCGGTTTCATGACGATGCTGCGGCCAATGGCGATACGTTGACGCTCCCCCCCGGACAGCTGGTTCGGCAAATGATGAGCGCGCTGTGATATACCGAGCTTTTCCAGAATGACGCCGACTTCCGCATGGCGTTGTTTCGCAGAGATACCGGCCAACATCAAGGGCAATTCGATATTTTCCCGCGCCGTCAACCTGGGGATCAGGTGATAGGACTGGAAAACAAAGCCGATCTGCTGGCGGCGTAGACGGGCGCGTTCATTTTCATCCAGCGACATGGTGTCAACGCCGTTGAGCAAATATCTGCCTTCGTCGGGCCGATCCAGCAGGCCGAGCATATTAAGCAGCGTTGATTTGCCCGAGCCGGAGGGACCCATCACCGAAAGATAATCACCCTGTTCGATTCCAAAGTTGATGTTGTCCAGTGCGTGAACTGTGCTGTCACCGAGGTGAAAGGTCTTGTTGACGCCGCTGACTTCAATCATCGCTTGTGGGCTTGCTCTGCGGGTGCCAACCAGACAGCCCAATGCTGCGTTGCAGTCGTTTGACATAGGCCCACTATGCCTGCACGACTGCGCCTTGCCTTGAGCTGTCTGGTTGACACTGATCCTACTTTATCAGGTGGTTGGAGCACGTGGCACCACGGCGATACCCGCAGCAAGACCAGGTTCGTCCAGCGAAAGGACGATCTCATCATCGACCTTGAGACCCGCCGTCACTTCAGTGAAGTTCCAGTTGCTGATGCCGACGGTTATTGAGATAAGCTCCAGTGTGCCGCTTGCGTGGTTGTAGCGGTAGACCTGGTCATCCTCCATCACCGCTTCAGTCGGTACGCGCAGTACGTCGTTGTGGGTTTCCAGTATGATATCGATGTCCGCGCTATAGCCGACCAACAGCCTGGCCTTAACGTCCGGATCATCAAACACCACGTCGATTTCAACCGTGCGTGCCTGCCTCTCAAGATCCAGCACATAGGGGGCGATACGGTCCAGCTTCCCCTTGAACGTTTCCCCGCGAAAGGCATCAAGGCTCAGTCTGGCGGGGAGGCCTACGCTGAGTTCCCCCGCGTCGACCTCGTCGATTGGCGCGGTCACATAAAGGCAGCTGTAGTCAATCAGGTCTACCGCGGGGGGGGTGGCCACCCCTGGCGGAGACGGCGTGACATATTCGCCAATTTCGCCATTTATTTCGGCAATAATTCCCGCGAATGGCGCGCGCAGACAGGTGTCTTCGAGCAGTACCTGGTTCATCTGCAGGACCGCCTGCGCCACCTGTTCCCCGTCTCTGGCGGCCTGGCAACCGAAACTGCTACCCTGCGCCCGGGTGCGCCCCAGCTCTGTTGCCTCCCGTGAAGCAAGTCCTTTCACCAGCAACGTCTCCAGCCGTTTGGCTTCACGTTCGGCATTGGCCGCTTCCACACACATTTTTTCCGCGCTGTGACGTGCTGCCAGAAGCTGCGCCCGGGCCTGTGCGGTCATCGCCTTGCGGTCCTTGTTCCACAGGGAGAGTAATACCTGACCCGCCTCGACGCGGTCGCCTTCGTCAACGTGTAATTCATCCACGCGGCCGCCAATTGGCATGGACAACTTGGAGCGG
>QNFR01000225.1 GCA_003646405.1 Gammaproteobacteria bacterium | reverse complement strand
TTAGTGTTTTCTTTATACCATGCATTTGCATCCTCCAGTTTTGATTAACAAAAAATCGACCAAACCACTGTGGTCGGAACGAGGTGCTTTTCGCAAAATGTGTGCCAAGGGATGGCTGTCTTTATAACCTGTTCATATCAATAGGTTAACAAATACACCTGCGCGTAGAACGATCAGTCGTATAAGACATATATGTCTTATACGACTGATTAAAGACAAATTTGGAACCATGTTCCGGGCGTGGCTAGACCGCTTGCGGGGCTTCCAGCTTCCGCGCGCGAAGAAAGGCCTCCACCTCGCTGATCCGGCCAAAACCCAGCATGGTTTCGGCAATTTCTTCCGTCTCTTCAAGCGTGAAGCTATGCACCAACCGCTGGATGGCGGGCGCATTGACGATATCGATGCTGAACTTCTTCAGCCCGATGCCGAGCAGGAACGGCAGCATGCGCGGATCGGTCGAAAGATCCCCGCAGATCGAGATATCCTTCCCTTGCGCCCGTGCGGCGGAAACAATCCGGTTGATCGAGCGCAGGATCGCGGGGTGGTGCCCCAGATAGAGATTGGAAACCTGCTCGTTGGTCCGGTCGACCGCCAGCATGTACTGGATCAGGTCGTTCGAACCGATCGAAAGAAAGTCCGATTCCTGCGCCAGCTCATCCACAACCTCGACGGCCGATGGCAGTTCCATCATGACACCCAGCCGGGTGTCGCGGCTGAACGGAATACCAGCAGCCTCCAGCTCGTCCATGCACTCGTGGACAATGGCCCGGGCCGCAACAAAATCATCCACCGAAGCAATCAACGGGAACATGATCCGTGTGTTTCCGTCGGCACCGGCACGCAGGAAGGCGCGCAGCTGCCGACGGAAAATATCCGTGTTCTGCAGCGAGAACCGGATGGCGCGCATGCCGAGGAACGGGTTGGCCTCGTGTACGTTCGAGTAGTACGAAAGCATCTTGTCGCCGCCGATGTCCAGGGTCCGGAAGGTGACGGTCTTCCCCTTCATCTGGTCGACGAGCTTCTTGTATATCCCATACTGCTCTTCCTCGGTCGGGAAATCGTTGCGCACGATAAACGGAAACTCGGAGCGGTATAGCCCGACCCCTTCGGCCTTGAACTTCCTGGCCAGCTCCAGATCGCTGAGCAGGTTGATATTGGCGTAGATATGAATGCGCTCACCGCATTTCGTCAGCGTCTTCGACTTGACATCGGAGGCCTTGTGCAACGCCTCCCGGGCGGCGTCCAGCTCCTTGTATTTCGAAAGGATCTCAGCACCGGGCCGTAGATAAACGATGCCTTGCCCGGCATCCATGAGCAGCTCTTCGCCATCCGCAATGCCGTCCGCCAGTTCGCGGCCGACCGCCACCATCGGAATACCCAGCGAACGGCAGATGATCGCGTTGTGCGAGGTCACCCCGCTGCTGACGATAAAGCCTTCCACGTTTTCGGCGGAAAGTTTCAGGATGTCGGACGGCAGCAGCTCGTGGGCAATGATAATCTGCCCGCGGTAGTCGCACTCATCCGCCGTCTCGGCCAGCAGGTTGCGGGTCAAGCGGTTCCCCAAATCCTTGACGTCGAGCACCTTTTCGCGAATCAGCGGCATTTTGCTGTTGGAAAACACCTCGACATAGTCGTTCACCACCAGCGGAATGGCCTTGACCGCCGGGGTGCCGTCCTGGATCAAGCCAGAGATGCGCCCCGTGAACTGCTCATCCTCGAGAATCAGCAGATGGGCACTGAAAATAAGCACCGCCACATCGGCCAGATCCTCGCTGGTCTGCCGCTGTAGGTTATTGATCTGCTTGACCGTTTTTTCGATAGCCGTCGCAAAATCCTCGAGGGTATGCATCGGGGCAGCGGGGTCGGGCAGGATGCAGCTTTCGTGCTGGAGCAACCCCAAGGTCAACGCGCGACCACGTGCCGTCCCGGGACTGGCCGAACGCCCGCGGACGATGCTTTCCCGCATGACCTTCTTTGCGACCGGAGCCTCCTCCTCGCTTTCAGCCTCTTCGCGAGCTTCGCTCAGCAGCTGCACGTTTTCAATCACGGTCGCCAGCTGCGCCGCGATGGCGCGCAGAGCCTTGATATCGTTCGCCTCGAAATAGTTGGGCACCCCGTCCTGGACAACCAGCGCACCAATCCGCCGCAGTCCCCGCAAAATCGGAACGGCAAGGAACGCTTCGTACTTTTCCTCTTCGATTCCGGGGAAATGGCGATGCCATAGGTTTTTGGAGGCCTGTCCCACACAGATCGGCCGCAGCTCATGGACCGCGCGCCCGGTGATCCCTTCGCCGAGCGCCAGCTTCACCTGGCCGACGGCATCCGGGCTGAGCCCCTGCGTGGCACGGAGCGTCAACTCCTTGCCCTCCTCATCGTAGATATAGATCGAGCAGACCGCCGCGCGCATATGCCAAGCCACCGTGGACACCACGCTCTGCAGGATATCCTTATCTTTTTCCCGCGCATCGAACACGGATATCAGTTCGGCGATATCGCACACTAAATCTACGTTTTTCTTTTTCATGTCAGCACATCAAGTATAATCCCGAACAGCATAACGAGCTGCGCCCCCCATGTCAAAAGATCAAGATTGTTCAAATTGTGCATAGACCAAACCTATCCCCCGCCCTACTATTTGCCGCAAATAAACAGCTGGGAACCCATGAATACAACGACCTTGGAAAAACTGCTTGAAATCTACCGCCCCATGGTGGCCTCGCGCTACACCGACCACCTCCAGTCGGCCGCCGCCCAGCGCGGCGAGGTTTTCTTCTACATTCCTTCGTCCGGCCACGAAGCCGCCGCCGCCCTCGCACCGCACCTCATCGCCGCCGACTGGCTGCACCTGCACTATCGCGACCGCGCCCTCGCCTACGCCCGCGGCGTCTCTTTCGAAAGCGCCTTCCACGGCCTCTTCGGCAAGGCCGAGTCCTGTTCCGCCGGGCGGCGCATGCCCGGATTCCCGAACGCCCGCCCGCTCAACATCATGAGCACCCCGACGCTCGTCGGCGGCAACGTGCTCCAGGCCGTCGGCGTGGCCTCGTCCATCAAGGACAACGCAGGCAGCCCCTTCGTACTCGTCTCCGTCGGCGATGGCGCCACCCAGCAGGGCGACTTCTACGAAGCCGTCGCCGAAGCCGTCCGCGCCAACCTCCCCGTGCTCTTCCTCGTCGAAGACAACCGCTTCGC
>QNFR01000224.1 GCA_003646405.1 Gammaproteobacteria bacterium | reverse complement strand
TCAGTCTATGCCCGATTGATGGAAAAACACCCCGATGTAATCTTTCAGGCCTGCTCCAGCGGCGGTGGACGGGTGGACTATGGATCGCTACCGTACCATCATGAATTCTGGACCAGCGACGACACCGATGCGTTTGAACGCATTTTCATCCAGTGGGGAACCAGCCATTTCTATCCCGCCATCGCCATGGGCGCGCATGTTTCCGCAGTTCCCAACCACCAGACCGCAAACTCGTTGCCGCTCAAACTCCGCTTTGATGTCGCCATGGCCGGTCGCCTCGGCGTGGAACTCCAGCCCGCCGATATGACGGACACGGAGCGGGAATTTGCCAAGCAGTGCATTTCCACATACAAGCGCATCCGCGACGTCCTCCAGTTTGGCGACCTGTACCGCTTGATTTCTCCCTACAAGGAGGGCGATAAGGCGGCCTTGATGTATGTGTCTCCTGAAGGGGATCATGCCGTCGCATTTTTGTATGTCCTTCGCTACCAGTGCGGATACGACTATCCAATCCTAAAGCTACGCGGCCTGGTTCCGGAGAGGAAATACCGGGTGGTTGAGCTGAACAAGGAGTCGAAGCGGAGCTATTGCAAAGGAGATGGAAAGGTTTTTGATGGAGATTTTCTGATGAAGCACGGCCTGCAGGTGCAAATCCACAAACCAAACCAAAGCGTTGTACTGGAGCTTGCCGAAGTTGAATAAAGGGCATGTGTTGAAAGAAGGGTGGCTTGAAAAGTCGGCAGCGAAGCGGCAACCGGTGCTTCGGAGAACCAGTTCCGCAGCCAACGTTTCACTCGCTCCACTCGCGTAAACGTTCTCTACACCTCATAATCGAACTGGTGGATCTGCGCCCGGCGCACCGCGACCGGCCTGCAACGTCACGGCATGCACGACACGGATGAAGGGTGCATGGATTTCTATGGCTTTAAACGAGTGAAGGCGCTTGGTTACACCGATGACGCCAGCGTTGAACAAAAGATTCTTATCGGGGGCAACTTTCTTGCGGAAGCCGAAACCGGCGATGTTGCCGGTGGGGAGTACGATGCCGCCCCGATGATCGGTTGGACCGCTGGGGTCTACATCGCGCTGGTTGAGTTCCTTGAAATCTAGCCGACGTTCTCTCTAAACGGAACGGGATCGTTTGTTTTCTTTTCGCTCATGGTGCTTCTTTGGTTTTGAGCCGTTCTATGCGTCGGACTCGCCCTGCTCGTATTGAGCGACCATTTTGCGGGTGACCGGATAGCGGGAGAGCATGAGCGCAGCGAAAATCAATACGATCGGTCCCGATAGGAAGGTGAGGTTGGCAATGTTCCGGATTGCTTCCGGGGTTTGTTCGCCCGCGCCCGACACGAAACCAGAGATGCTGATCATGGAGGCAATTAACACGCCAGTGATCGTGAAGGAGGCTTTTTGGGAAAAACTGAATACCGACGCGTACGACGCGTTGCGCACCTCGGTGCCGTTTTTTTTTGCATTGATGGCGGCCACATCGGCCACCATGGATGTAGACAGCGGAATGACCAGTCCGCAGCCCCCCCACCAGCACATTTGGAGAATGCCGAAGACGATGGTGGAGGCGTGGAACGCTTGCCCGAACAATTCGAACGGGCCGGCTCCCGGAGCCATCAGTCCGGTGCTAAAGACCGCCCAGAGGCCGAATCCGCCGAACATCGAAATGCACATGCCGATGAGTCCGGTTTTCTTTTTGTCAAAACGATGCACCACCTTGGACAGGTTTAGCGAAACGAGCGCGAACGCAATCATGCCGCCGCCGTGCGAGAAGGTTTTTTCCCACGGGGTGAATTCCATGAAAAAGACATAGGTATACATCTGGGTCTGCGCCATTAGACCCATGGAAAACTGGGCAATAATGGTAAAAATGAAGACGAAGATGGCGAGCCGATCTTTAAAGATGGAGGAAAAATCCTTCCAGAACGCCTTGAGGTCGTTGTGCCCCTTCGGATGGTCGCGGTTATCGGTGGCGAAGCGGCGCGTGCTGAAACAGCAGTAGAGTGTTGCAGCAACGATCGCCATGGAAAGGGTGATCCCCATGGCGTTGTAGTTCCCGGCAATCTGGGAGCCGTTGATGGTTTCCCCGGTTGCTTCGTTGACCGTATCCTTGAAGAACAGCGGCCACGCCAAGGCTCCGAATACAAAATTGACGATTTGGTTGAGGAAAAAGCGTATGCCTTGAAGCTTGGCACGCATGTCGTACTCCGGGCAAATCTCGAACCCCAGCGCGGTATAGGGTACCACAAAGACTGTGAGCGCGGTTCGAATCAGCAGGTTGAGCAGGAGAACCATGGCAAAGGCCGCCATTTTGCTCTCCAGTAGTTGGGGCACGGTCCAATAGGAGAGGAAAATGGCGGCGGTAGCCAGTCCGCCGATGAGAACATAGATGTGGCGGCGACCCCAGCGGCTGCGTGTGTTGTCGGAGAGATGCCCCATCAGCGGGTCGGTGATCGCATCCCAGAAAATGGAAATGCTGACTGCCAGCCCGGCCATGATCGGATCCAGCCCGATGATCAAGGTTAGATACAGCAGGCCGAAGCTACCCCAGCTGTTCATGGCGACCGAGTTAGCCCCTTCGCCTACAGCATAGTTGAAAATATCGCTGGTGCTGGCTTTCCTATCCGGATTTTTTGCATTCATGCTGCTTCCTGATTGTGTAAATCTGTTCCTATAGGGGAGGGGAGGTGCCGAGGTTCAGACCTTCTTTGCCAGCTTCATGTGGATCGCTTCCTTCCACGGGGGTTGCTCATGCTTGCCGGGCTGAACGGAGTGCGGGGTCCAGTTGTTGTACTGCTCCTGTAGATCGCGCCGGATATTGGGGTCAAGCGGATCTTCGGTGAGCGCGTTCCATTCAAGCAGGCGCATTTTTAGACGTTGCTTGACCCCGGCATATTCCGGGTCGTTGGCGAGGTTGACTAGCTCATGCGAGTCGGTGCGCTCGTCGTAGAGTTCCTCCTCGCCAGTACCGTACCAGATATAGCGCCAGTCCGTTTCGCGGATCGATTTAGTAAAGTCGCCGGGCACATTGAACGGAGTGTTTCCGCGGCCGCCGTTGGCCTCGGAAAACTCCTCGAAGTTTTTATATTTGTTGTAGAGGTAGGGGGGGCAGATCTCGGCGAACACCGCATCTTTGTGAGTGGCGGTTTCGCCGCGCAGCAGAGCGGCAAAGGAAGTGCCCTG
>QNFR01000223.1 GCA_003646405.1 Gammaproteobacteria bacterium | reverse complement strand
CTTGCAACATTTTCCTTTGCCTTGCCCTTTCCCTTGTCCTTTTCCTTTCCCTTGTCCGTTCCCCATTTGACCATCGGCATGCTTATCCTTACACTCCTGTTCAAACCACATCGGTTTTTCCATTTCATTTTCATAAATAAAGACGGCGATCTTCTCCAGATCCGCCTCTTCAAAATTCATATAAGGCATTACTTTAAAATTGTCTACAGCCCCACGCATAATGGCATTTTCCTCTTTTGGCCCTTTTGCCCAGGCCACAATACTGTTCACAAATGTTTCCTGGCTTTCATGGGCCATGGAGTATCGTCGTTTGACCGCAAAAATAGGCGGAGCAACTAGCTCTTCGTGCGTCTTGCCTGCCGTACTATGGCAAATCATACATTTACTTTGGAGGAGATGATATGCAACGGAATCAAAAGCCCCCGGAATTGCTGCTTCAACCTTATGATTTGTATTTCCTGAAAATGCTTCATCCTGGTCAGGGGAAATGACTTGATTAGGGTTGAAAATCGACATTACAAAAACGACGATTGTAATGAGCAGCGTGATTATTTTATCGTTCATGACGTATTTTGTATAGTGATAAAAACATCCTATTGGAGGGTAATTCCTCCTTTCACCTACTGCTACGCAGCATGTTTAGATTTCTTTCACTTTGCATGATTATTTTTTGGAAAGTGGCGTGGCAAGTAACAGCTGAAGGGTCTGTTACCGTGTTATTGGAGTCTTATTTCTTGCCACCTTGTCTCTGGCCATCCTGACTCTTGCCATCCTGTCGTTTCTGCCTCCGCTCCATCATTTTCTTTCGGTGCTCCGGACCACCCCATGGGCGTACTTCATCGGCAAGAAAATCATTTGGACCGGTAATCTTTCCAATCAATTTGATCTTGTCGCCCTGTTCCATAAACACAGATTGTGCGACGAATGCATCTGTGAAGTCTATCGTCCATTCCTTCTGATGAAAGTCGGTCAAACGGAGCGTATTGTCACTTACTGCTTCAATAGTCCCGGATAAATATCCTTCTTCGGGCAGCATCCATATTTTCTTTTTCTTTTCGTCTATGCTTTCATATATGGATACCTTCTCGGCAAAAGCCTCTTCAAGCCATTGGCCACCACCACCGAAAAAAAGCAATGTACCTAACAACATACTCGCGACAGTATTGAAGATGATCAGTCTTGGCCAGGTGTATTTATACCCCTTCTTTGACTTATTTATACTCACAATAGAAGCTACGAGGAAGATAAGTAATGTAATTATCCAGAATAGCGGGAGCATCCAAAGAAACAGCTTCACTCTGGAATCAGACAAGTGCTGGACGATGTTAAATTCTGTTTGCTGTATGGAAAATAGAATGATTGAAAAGGTAGCAGCACCGATAAGGACAGATATTAGGAAGATCAGGAAGACCGTGATATTTTTTGTGATGAAATACCACTTTGGTATAGGATGAATGTTTTCCTCTTTAATTTGATCGATGAGTCTTTTATAATTAGCCATACGCATACATTCACTCAAAAAGAGAAATATTTTCTTTTTTCGTCATTTGAATAAAGGACTTTTTTGCCCGGTTTATACGGGTAGCCACCGTGCCTTCTGGTATTTTCAATACATCGGAGATTTCATCGTAACTCATGCCTTCCAAGAATTTCAAAACTAAAACGGTCTTGTATTTTAACGGCATCAGTTCTAATACGCTGTGTGTGAACATTTCTTTCAATTCCTCGTCTACCTCCTCAGATTCATATGGTATGCTTTCAAAGTGATCATCCTCCAACGACACTTGTCGGTCCTTACCAAATGATTTCTTCTTCCTCCAGTATGAAATGGTTTCATTGTGGACTATCCTGTACAACCAACTGGACAATTTCAGGCTTTGATCAAAGTCATTCAGATTTCGCCATATTTTGATAAATGCCTCCTGTAAAATGTCTTCTGCTTCGTCTTGCTTGACTACTGTGATGCGTTTGATATAGCGCAGGAATTTCTGCTCATACCGGTCATATAGGCAGGAGAAAAAGTCAATGTCGTCAAGCGATTTCTTTACGATTTCTATATCGCTCAACTCATTGCATATTTCCGCTCTGATAGCCATCAGGCAAAGCTGAGATTTGATACAGTTCTCAATATGTGAGTGCGCATGCGGAATTGCGATTTGACGAGAAAAGTTAAAAATACGTCTTGGCGCCCGAAATGAACAATTTGACTGAGTGGTTTATATGACTGGAAGAAACCGGATAGCTCGAGATTCAAAACAGCGAAAACGCCTCAAAATAGAGACATTTCGCTGTTTTGAATTCATACTTGTCGTCTGAAATCGCAGCGATAGCCACTAACTCACAACACTTTTACATAAGGATCATTGCCCCCCACTCCGTTTTTGGCCAAAATCTTTCATAGAGAATAGTCCAGATACACAAGACTGCAGCTGCCTCCCATCGCATTGGGTATCCTCTTGATTGGCTATGTCATAAATTTGTTGGGTAGAAGATGACTCATGTCCCCTTAGGGTCGTTGCCATTTCTCCCAAATGTCACTGATATCTACCCCGGCGGCAGCAGACATGATATCGGGAATCTCCTCGTAGCGAAACGCCCTGCCATTTTCTTCGGTCCAGTCCAAAAATCCATTCATGACATCTTTAAATGATTTTTGGCCGTTAGATTTTTCAGTAATGAAGAGGTCGAGCTCATACGCCAGGAGCGCACCACGCGAAAATAGATTTCTCCCTATTCTGAAATCTGCGCCGTATTGTGTCGAGCCGAGAAGGGACAATTCGCGAAGTGATTTACGGTTGATATAATCCGGAGCGCTATCAACGACACTATTGAAATAATCAAGAATGGATTTGTCATTTAATACGTGATAGTAAGAGACATACCAGGTAAATCCTTCATTGAGCCAGATCGTCTCTATGAGTGGTGCCGTTTCCCATTCAAATGGGCGATATCCCTCGCCATACGACCGTAACGGAATCCATGCATGTCCCATGTGATGCACAATACTGCCTATGCGTGCATTCGGGTCGAAGCCAGTTACGGCGGCAGAAGTGTCCATGCTCATCGTCATACTATTCAGGTGTTCCATAGAAAAACCATAATCATGCCTAATGTCCAGCGGTATCAAAAATTCATGACACATGGTATAGTGTGGCATCGGTATGGAACCGAAGTACTCGGCGAGACCGACCAG
>QNFR01000222.1 GCA_003646405.1 Gammaproteobacteria bacterium | reverse complement strand
GTACTGGTTCTGACCGGTTCTGGTGAGCGCGCATTTTGCGTGGGGGGCGATGTCAAATGGGAAGCTGACGGTGGACTGGAAGGCCTCGATTTTCCGATTAATGAAATGATCATCAAGTGCCCAAAGCCAGTCATCGCTCGGGTGAATGGTTACAGTATTGGTGGTGGCAACCACATTGCGTACTACTGCGATTTAACCATTGCCGCCGACCACGCTATTTTCGGCCAAAATGGTCCGCGAGTAGGCTCTCCGGCCTGTGGTTTTATCGTCGGTTATCTGGCCAATGTTGTCGGGCATAAACGCGCCCGTGAAATGTGGATGGGGCTGCGAAAATATACCGCAGCTGAAATGCTCAACTGGGGTTTGGTTAATGCCGTTGTGCCCTACGCAGAACTCGATGCGGAAGTCAGTCGCTGGGCAAATGACATGCTTGCCCTCAGTCCAACATGCCTGCGCCTCGTCAAGCAAACATTCTATGACAATGTAGACTATATGATGGATCAAACCATGGAAAAAGTGATCACTAAGCACGTCCCGAATTACTTTGAAACCGGAGAACAACAGGAGGGCGCTAACGCTTTTCTGGAGAAGCGAGACCCGGACTTTAGTCCCTGGCGCTAAAGGATTGTTTTGCTTCATGCCGGCCGAAAACACAGGTGCTCAAAAACAGACACAATATAGTTTCCTGTATCACCAGGGCTGTTGAAAACCCTCGGCCGGTGCTTCGAATACCCCGCCACGGGTGAGTAGTTGCAAAGGGAGTGCCACCTCGATTTTCCGCATGGATGAGTGGATGGTTGAATTTGGTTTTATGTATCGGCTGCTTTGGTCACTGTGGATCTTGCACACATCAATATCCACTGTCACGTCCTGTTGCTGGATGGCGCGGCACGTAAAAAGACCAAACAACAGGTCAACATGGAGAGGGTACGATGACTTTATTTGAACCGGAACTGGAAGGTTTTCGCCAGGAAGTACGAAGATTTGCCGAAAGAGCGTTTAAGGAAAAAGCCGCCCATTGGGATGAGGAGGAGGTTTTCCCCGAGGAAAATCGAGCTTTACTGGCAGAGCTTGGCTACCTTGGGCTGGTGATTCCGGAACAATACGGCGGCTCGGGGGCGCCGATTATTCATGCCACTATTTTTCTGGAGGAGGTGGCACGGGTCTGCTTTAACACGTCGCTGATCTGCCAGCTGGCGATTAACGGTCCGTCACGGGCTATCGATGTGCTGGCCACCCCGGAGCAAAAACAGCGCTGGTTGCCCAGGTGTGTCACAGGCGAGCACATGTTCGCCATCGGCATTAGTGAACCCGGCGCCGGCTCCGCCATGACCGACATGGTTACCTCGGCCACGCCCGACGGCGATCATTATGTACTCAAGGGCGAGAAAGCCTTCTGCACTGGTGGCCACCTGGCAACACATATCATGGTGTTCGCCCGCTTTGGTGAAAGTGAAGGTCCCCGAGGCATTGGCGCCCTGGTAATAGAGAAGGGTACTCCAGGTTTTACAGTGGGTCGTCCCGCACGCAAGATGGGTGGACGTGGTATGCCAGAGGCAGAACTGTACTTTGATCATTGCCGCATACCGAAAGAGGACGTGATCATGGTGGGGGACCCTGCCAGCACCAAAAGCTTCAAGGTGCTTATGAGCTCATTTGGACCAGAACGGGTAGGTAACGCCGCCATGTGCCTGGGTATTGCCCAGGGCGCACTCGATACTGCCCAATCCTACTCCGAAGAGCGCCACCAGTTTGGTCGGCCAATCTGTGAGTTTCAGGGGATCCAGTGGAAAATCGCTGATATGGTCACTCAAATTCACGCATCCAGACTTATGATTTACCATGCGGCCATGCACCTTAAAGATGGTTTCCCCGACCCACTGGATGCGGCCATTGCCAAACTCCATGCCAACGAAATGGTACAACGGGTTACCAATGAGGCGCTGCAAATTCACGGACACTACGGCTATACACGAGATTTTCCATTGGAGCGTATGGTGCGCGATGCCAGGGGCTTTGCCCTGGGCGGTGGTACCGCCGAAATTCTGCGCAACACTATCGCCTCGATGACATACAGACGGCCTTTCAACCAGCGCAGAAACTGATCGACCCCGCATAAAGGGAAACGATGATGGATTTTGAATTTACTGAGGAACAGCGGATGCTGCGAGACAGCGTACGCACCATGCTGGACCGTATCGCCACGCCCGAGTATATCCAACGATCTGACGTGGAGAGGCGCTACCCCTATGAGCTTTACGATGCCTTCATCGAGCAGGGGCTGATGCAGATGCCCTTTCCCGAAGAGTATGGCGGGCTCAATGGCAGTGTGCTTGATTTTACTATTATCGCAGAGGAGTTGGGACGAAAGAGCTACGACTTTCTCGGTGCTTACGCCACCTCGGTATTCAACGGCCTGAATATCCTGCATAACGGCACCGCAGCACAAAAGCGCTACTGGCTGCCTAAACTGATCAACGGTGAAATCCGCATGTCTATCTCCATGACTGAGCCCAATGCCGGATCAGACGCGGGTGCGATGCGTACCAGTGCCAGGCGGGAGGGGGATCACTGGATCATTAACGGACAAAAAGTATTTTCAAGCGGTGCTGGAGCCAGAGATAACGTAATCAATCTGTATGCCAAAACTGATTCAACAGTGCCCTATCAGCAAGGGGTCTCATTGTTTTTACTGGATAACACCACGCCCGGAATTGAGTTGCGCAAACTCGATACCCTGGGGCGTCGTGCATTGGGCACTTACGAAGTGTTTCTCGATAACGTAAAAATACCTGCTGACCGACTGTTAGGAGAGGAAAATAAGGGCTGGAAATATATGCTCTCGGGCTTGCAGCTGGAACGCTTGATGACGACCGCCGGCTATAGTGGCGCGGCACAATCCGTAGTGGATCAGGCCCTGGAATATGCTAAAGAGCGCCACCAGTTTGGGCACCCTATCGGCACCTTTCAAGCCATTGCCCATATGCTGGCGGATATGCAGACCGAAGTGGAGGCAAGCCGTCTGCTATTGTGGAGCGCGGCATGGCAGCTTTCGAAAGGCAAAGATGCATTAATGGCTATATCCATGGCCAAACTGTTCGGTTCAGAAACTTATGTGAAGGCGGCCAACCTGGGTATGCAAATTATGGGTGGTTATGGTTATATCATGGAGTTTGATATGCAGCGTCATTTC
>QNFR01000221.1 GCA_003646405.1 Gammaproteobacteria bacterium | reverse complement strand
GGCTTTTTCTTGGCAGCGGGCTTTTTCTTGGCGGCAGCTTTCTTCTTCTTTTTAGGCTTGGCGGCAGCTTTTTCTACCAGGCTCGCAGCCCGATTAGCCGCCTTGGCCTTGCGATCTTCCACAATAGCATCCGTCCTGACGGTCACCAGTTTCTCGGCAGCCTCATACGCAGCCACGGCAATTTTCGCTACGGCCTCCGCCAGGTCCTTCACCTGTTTTAGCAGTTCATCGACTTTTTTCTGGTTGTTGGGTGATGTCTTCTTACGAAGCGCAGACCGAGCGTTCTTCAAACGAGTGCTGGCGACAGAGTGTTTTTTGCGCGCCGTACCAAGTTCTTTCCTGCCCCTGGTATTTGCCTTTTCAGATTCGACCACCAACTTCTTTCGAAGTTGCTCTACTCTCTTGTTAGCTTTTTCAGCCATCTTAATGGCCTGAGCCAGTTCTTTATCCAGCATTGCGTATGCGCTCCATAGTGGTTGAAAGTACCGCATTTGCAGTGTAGGCCTAAATCACAAAGATGTAACGATTATTTTTTGATCTATTCTCAAATAGATACATGGCCTGTTGACAACGCTCTTCCTGTTAGAAATGATCCCGACGAAGCCTCCGTACCCTGTGTAAAAAAATAAGTAATGGCCTGCGTAGCACCAATGAATCAGGTGTAGAGGGCAGCCCCCACCCGGGTTCTGAACGAAGGACGCCAGGTGCTCTACGGTAACGTGAGCTATCGTACATTAAGCGCGAATATCGAAGAGCTGCCGAAGGACTCAGGCTCAGAAGCCAGTTGCTGTTAGTGTGTTAATTTACAGGTTCTGTTGTGGCGACGCACCAGGGTAATGTACCCTTCAAAAACAAACGGAGCAGGAAAATTTGCTCTTGCTGCACTAGACTCAAGGTTTATTGCCCCCATGTTCTGGCTAAGCATTGACTAAAAAGTGAAACCGATAGGAAACCCAGATGGAATATAACCCAGACATACACAGCATTGAATGTCCTAAATGCGGACACGGTATGGACGAGATCTCCTACGGCGGAGAACTGCTCATAGATCGCTGCACCAATTGTAAGGGCCTTTGGTTCGATCATGGGGAAGCGGAACTTCTCAAGAGCAAATGGATGGGCGATGCGCTGGATATTGGCAACGCCAGCGAAGGCAAAAAGTGGGACATTGTTGATAATATCGCCTGTCCCCGTTGTGGTAAGGACATGGAAAAAGCCTCTGATCCCGACCAACCTCATATCTGGTACGAAGTCTGTAAAGAGCACGGGATGTTTATGGATGCTGGAGAGTTTACCGACTACAAGCACGAGACTCTGGCGGACTGGTTCCGCAGCCTGGTCAAGGGCTCTCGCTAAACGAGAGCCCTCAATGTTAAATCCTGGACGGCCAGGTCGCCCCTTTTTGTGCCCTGCCTAAAGCGCCATAACCAGGCATACTGAATGCTGCCGCAGGTAGCTACACGCTCGGGAGAACATGTCCGACGTGCTTGCCAGCGGCGCGGGTATTGGGCAAAACGCCATCCGCGGGGTCATGCTGCAAATGCTGGCGGCAGCGGTGCGCAAAAAAGGAGAAAATCATGGCTGACTCTGGCAACGACCGGCACTACGACTACGACCTGTTTGTCATCGGCGCCGGCTCCGGCGGCGTGAGAGCGGCGCGCATGGCGGCGAGTTTCGGCGCACGCGTGGCCGTGGCGGAAGACCGCTATATGGGCGGCACCTGCGTCAACGTGGGCTGTGTTCCCAAGAAGCTGTACGTCTACGCTTCCCAATTCGGCAAGGGCTTCAAAGATGCTGAGGGCTTCGGTTGGGACAGCACAGCACCTCGCTTTAACTGGGCGACCTTGCGCGACAACAAGAAAACCGAAATTTCACGCCTGAACGGCATTTACCGCAACCTCCTGTCCGGTGTTGATGCACAAGTGATAGACGGGCGCGGACGTATCATCGACGCCCACACGGTCGCCGTCGGCGAACGACACTATACGGCTGGGAAAATCCTGATAGCCACCGGCGGCTGGCCCCATATCCCCGAATTTTCCGGCAGCGAATATGCCGTGACCTCCAATGAAATTTTTGACCTGGAAACCTTTCCACGGCGCCTGGTCATTGTCGGCGGCGGCTATATCGCCGTTGAATTCGCCGGTATTTTCAACGGGCTGGGGGCGCAGGTGACGCAACTGTATCGAGGCCCTTTGTTCCTGCGTGGCTTCGATACCGACATTCGCGCCCATGCGGCCCGGGAAATCGCCAAAACCGGGGTGGACCTGCGTTTTGAGGTCAATGTGAGATCCATCAGTCCCGGCGCCAACGGTCTGCAAATCGAGTTGACCGACGACACGACACTGGAGGCCGATACCGTGCTGTACGCCACCGGGCGTAAAGCCAATCTGGCGGGATTGGGCCTGGAAAACGTGAACGTGGCGGTGAATGAGTTCGGCGTTATCAATGTCGACGAACAGTACTGCACCAGCGAGCCCAGCATTTTCGCCCTGGGTGATGTCATCGGCGGTATGGAACTGACCCCCGTGGCCCTGGCCGAGGGCATGGCCTTCGCCCGCCGCCAGTTTGGCGACCTGAAAAGCCAGGTGGATTATGACTTTATACCCACAGCGGTGTTCTGCCAGCCCAATATCGGCACCGTCGGTTTTACCGAAGATGAGGCGCGCGCCAGATTCGGTCATATCCGCTTGTTCAAATCCACCTTCAAGCCCATGAAGCACACCATCAGCGGCCGGGACGAACAAACCTTTATGAAGCTGATCGTCGATAAGGCCAGCGACCGCGTGGTGGGGGTACACATGATGGGGCCGGATGCCGGTGAAATTATGCAGGGCATCGCCATTGCCCTGCGAGCCGGGGCCACCAAGGCCACTTTCGACAGCACCATTGGCATACACCCCACCGCGGCTGAAGAATTTGTCACCATGCGCGAGCCCTGGACGGAAGACTGACAGTGGAGTTGCAACTGTGGCAGGGCGGCCTGCTGTTTGCGGTTGGCATCATCGGCGGCTTTGTCAATGTAATGGCGGGCGGGGGTTCGTTGATCACCGTACCGGTCATGGTGTTCATGGGCCTACCCGGGCCGGTGGCCAATGGCACCAATCGCATCGCCATCCTGGCACAAAATCTTTCGGCAATCGTGGCCTTTGCCCGCCGTGGTTTCAGGGATTTCAGGCTCAGCCTGACGCTGGCCGCCTGC
>QNFR01000220.1 GCA_003646405.1 Gammaproteobacteria bacterium | reverse complement strand
TCGACAAAATTTTAAACAGGAGGTCGGATGGAGGTGCGCCCTGCGGAAAACGGTTTAACCTGTCGGTTAAAGCGGAGTAACTTGTTTTGAGCGTCGTATGGGCCACGTTTCAATACCCTTTGACAGTAATTGAACCACACATATAGAGTATTAACTACCTTTTCAGACATTCCAACAATTATCGAGGATTTATCTGATCGCCAACGGGACATCGAACATAGGCTCATCACCGATTAGCAAGGGCTAGTTCTGGCCGTTTTGAGTCCTTCGTAGTGCTGAAATTCATGTCAGACAAGTAGCTGCTTACTGGCAAGAACCGGCACCTCAATAGCTGTTATGGCGAATAGGAACTAACGGCCAATGGACTAAACCGCTACCGCGGTATTGGTGCCAAGGTTTGATGTTGTCGATAAATTGGAGGTTTGGGTCCGTCCTGTGTTGAGGTTGTAGTTGCGACACCGCAACCCACAACACAGGAGACAGACCCATGACTGATTCTAACCAATCCATCAGCCCATTGCGCCAACGCATGATCGATGACATGACAATGCGCAAGCTCAGCCCCAAGACACAAGCCGGCTACCTGCGGGCGGTAATAAAGTTTACCCTCTTCTTTGGCCGCTCCCCCGACCTGGCTTCGTCCGAGGATCTGCGCACATTTCAACTGCAACAGGTCGAACAGGGTGTGTCCAGCACCACCATCAACGCCACCATCACCGGTCTGAACTTTTTCTTTGCTGTGAGCCTGGAGCGACCCTCAGCCATGAAGCGAATGAGCCGCGTGCAAGAACCGCAGAAGTTACCGCAAGTCCTCAGCGTTGAGGAGGTGGAACGTTTGCTTGCCGGCGCCAGCAACCCCAAGCACCGGGCGGCCCTAGCAGTAGCCTATGGCGCTGGCTTACGCTCCAGTGAAGTAGTACATCTTAAGATCGCCGACATTGACAGTAATCGCATGATTGTGCGGGTTGAGCAAGGCAAGGGACGCCGCGATCGCTACGCCATGCTGTCACCGTCATTGCTGGAGTTGCTACGGGCCTGGTGGCGGGTGGGTCACGCCCAGGGCAAGATGCTGCAAGGCGGTTGGTTGTTCCCAGGGATCAATCCCATCAAGCCACTCTCGACCCGACAACTCAATCACGTCTGTCACCGCGCCGCCCAGGCGGCCAGCCTTGAGAAACGTATTTCCATGCACACCCTGCGCCACAGCTTTGCCACCCACTTGTTGGAGAATAAGGTCGATATTCGTGTGATCCAGGTGCTGTTGGGGCACCGTAAGCTGGAGACCACTGCGCGCTATAGCCATGTGGCAACACACATGCTCAGCGAGGTGACCAGTCCGCTGGAACAACTGGCGCTGCCACCCGCCTGAGCGGGGTCTTGCCTGTCCTGGAGGTCGCGGACATCTTCCGCGACCATGGAACGGCGTGGCGTGATGCCCGTAGCGGGCATCTGAGCCTCGGCCAGTTAAAAGTGATGTCGGCCATTGAGCGCTGTCGAAGTGCTGCGCTCGGTGGTCACGTGCTTTGCTGTAAAAGCTGCGCACAGGTCCAGATCGCCTACAACTCCTGTCGCAACCGGCACTGTCCGAAGTGCCAGGGCAGCGCCGCCCGGCGCTGGCTGGAAAACCGCCAGGCTGACCTGTTGCCGGTGGATTACTACCATGTCGTATTCACCCTGCCGGCACCGATCAGCGACATCGCCTACCACAACAAGGCAGTGATCTACGGTCTGCTGTTCAAGGCCGCAGCCGAGACCTTACTCACAATCGCCGCCGATCCGAAGCGCCTTGGCGCACGCCTCGGCGTCACCGCCGTATTGCATACCTGGGGCTCGGCCCTGACCCACCATCCACACCTCCACTGCATCGTGCCCGGCGGCGGTCTGTCGCTGGACGGTCAACGCTGGGTTGCCTGCAAGCCTGGCTTCTTCTTACCGGTGCGGGTGCTCTCGCGGCTGTTCAGGCGTCTGCTACTTGAGAAGCTCAGCACGGCGCACCACGCTGGTCAGTTGCAGTTCTTCGGCACGCTCCAGCACCTCGCTGACCCCAGGGACTTCGCTAACTACCTTGAGCCACTACGCCAGATCGACTGGGTGGTCTATGCCAAGCGCCCGTTCGCCGGACCTGAGGCCGTGCTCGCCTATCTGTCGCGTTACACCCATCGTGTGGCGATCGCCAACAGCCGTTTGATCGCCTGTGATGAACGTGGTGTCACCTTCAAGTGGAAGGACTATCGCGCCAAGCGGCGTCATCGCTACAAGACCATGACCCTGTCCATACCCGAGTTCATCCGGCGCTTTCTTATCCATGTACTGCCCGCCGGCTTCCACCGTATCCGTCACTACGGCCTGTTCGCCAACCACACCCGGGTCAAATACGTGCAACGGCTGCGTCAACTCCTCAGCGACGATGCCGTCGATGCCACCCCAGCAACAGACGGGGTTGACGATCAGCCAGCGACCAGCACCTATACCTGTCAGGCCTGCGGTGCGCCGATGATCATTATCGAGACCTTCGTAAAACAAATACCCAGAGCACCACCGGCTTTCTCATGAGCGATTCTTTACCTACATTGCACCTTCACTGTCGGCTTCGCACTGGTGGCGCCGGCCTATTGTGCAAAACAGGAAAAATACCAACAAGCTGCCCTCAGCAGGTATCAAAACTGACTGATGCCCTCAAGGTAACGTACCGAATCAGGACACTGGACTCACCAAACCTTCACCGTGAGGCGAACAACAGGAACAACTACTCTTCAAATCCCCATAGCTCAATGAAAACTACTCAGCGACAGCGGCTTCGACCCCGCGGTTTCCTCCCTTGAGTATTATCTGACGCCTGCCCCAAACGATGATGCAATCCGCAAGGCCTTGCTCGTCGGCAGGCATCTGATAATCCTTAACAACAGCAGCCTTATGAGCAAAAGTTTAATGTCCGGCAACGTGGAAGTGATTTATGAGCTGGTGACTTTTCAGGTAATAACTACTTTTAACAGATTATTATTTATTTCACTGGCAATGTTCCCAGTATGTTAGTGTAATTTTGGCCAGTACAGAGGAAATCTAAAAATGACTTTCTTCCGCAAAAACCTTGCTTTGATATTGCTGCTTACACTCTGCGCATTGCCTCAACTTGCATGGGGGTTGGACTGTTCTGGGGAAAGCATCAAATTGGCAACTCAAGAAGATGTCAACAACTTCCAATCTACCTACGGTAACGGGGGAACCTGTGACTCCATCACGGGTTCCTTGAACATT
>QNFR01000219.1 GCA_003646405.1 Gammaproteobacteria bacterium | reverse complement strand
TACGGTACGACCGGAACCGGACCGACTTCGTGCGCCAGTTCGGGATAAAACGGACGCATCAGCAGGTTGGATCCATCCATGATCGCGAACGCACCGACATTGGGTGCATGGCAATGGAGTACGGATACGATATCGGGGCGCTCCTCAAAAAGCTTAAGGTACATCGGGCGCTCGCCGGTCGGGCGCCGCGTGCCCTCAACCGTGTCGCCCGCCCGGTTAATGAACACCAGATCATCTACGGTGATTTCACCTTTGTTCAACTTGGTCGGTGTGATGAGAATCAGGTCGTCTTCGAGTTTCCACGCCGCGTTTCCGCCGTAGCCCGTAACGTACATTTTCTCGGCCAAATGGCTGGTGACTTTCGTGAAGCGCGCAACCTCTTCGGCATATTTTTCTGCATATTTCATATGTAATGTCCTTTGGATATACATTTAATCCGCAGGTTGTTTTCAGTTAAGAATGCACAACCAGCCCTTTCACATAATCGTCGTTGCCCTTCTGCTTGAGCGTGTCAAGCAAGCCATCGAGATCCGTCCGGTGTGAATAGATCTTATGGAACGGGATCGTCTTATGGCGCTTCAGGAAATTGAAGGCGCGGTTGAACGACTGCGGGTTATTGGCGCTCATGCCCAGAATTCGCGCGTGCTTGGCACAAATCATTTTGGCCGGATCAATGGCAATCGTTTCACCCTGATTCACCATGTTGCCAACTTCGATCAGCGTGCCGAGACGGGCCAGCATTTCGAGCCCTTCGCCGAACGCCTTAACGCTGTTGGCGCACTGGATCACCACGTTCGCTCCGCCACCGGTCATATCCTGCACCTGCTTGATCCGGTCGGCCGGTGAAACACGGTGAATATCGATCACTTCATCGACCTGGCCGAGTTCTTTAGAAACACGCAGGCGATCGGTACGACTGCCCGCCATAATGATCTGCTCGGCACCGAGCGCGCGGATGTAGGCCGCTGCCAGAATACCCACCTGCCCCGCGCCGATGATGACAACTTTCGAGTTGGTGTTCAGTCCTTCTTCGACGATACCCGGCGAAGTTTGCGCCATTTCAATTGCGCGCACAGCCACAGCCATCGGATCCATCAGTACGGCGATTTCAGACGGCATATCGTCTGGAATCTTCCAAACATAGGTTTCGGGAAAGACATAGGTATATTCGGCGAAGCCGCCTTTAAAGTAGGGAGCTTCATTAACCCGCGAATTGATCGGCTCCGCTCCGCCGAGGCCGAGCATGGAATAGGGAACGCCATAGACAAATGAATCCGCGCAGGTCGTGCAGGTTCCGGGGCGATGTGTCCGGCAGCCTTCGCACTTGCCGCAGGTAATCCATGGGTAGAGCACAATACGGTCGCCCTCTTTCACCGGGCCGCCATAGACGTTGAGCGACTTATTGGCATGGGCACCCATCTTTTCGATCCGCCCGGCAATTTCGTGGCACATAATCGCCGGATACGGAGGATCCTGTTCGATCAAATGGCCATCCGTTCCGCAGATGCCGCTCGCCTCGTTTTTCAGCAATAATCCATCGTCCGCTACCTCGGGGATGGGGAGTTGCTCGATATCAATATGGAACTTTCCTTTCCAAACTGCCGCTTTGCCTGTGCGCATAATTGATCCCTCTGTTAGTGATTGACAATCGATGGACGCAAACGTACAACTTCAATCACTACCGCGCAACTTCAATCACGGAAAAAGTCATGCTAGACAAAGAACGCGAAGATTTAATCACCGGACTGCTCCACCAAAAGGCTTTCGTTTCCCTGCAGGAAATCGTCGCCGCCAGCGGCGCCTCGACGGCCACCATCCGGCGCGATTTCACCCGTATGGAGGAGCAAGGAATGTTGCAACGCATCCACGGCGGAGCAAAAAGTGCCGTCGAGAATCTTCCACTGAATATGCGACAAACGGTCATGCTCGATGAAAAAACACGCATCGCCCAAAAAGCTATCGAACTGTGCGTCTCCGGCGAAACGGTCTTTATCGACGGCGGATCAACGACCCGCCAGATGGCGCCCTTCCTGAAAATGCACCAGCTCGAAATCATCACCAACTCGCTGGCGCTCACCACGGCATTGGTCGACAGCGGAAACGACATTGTGCTGACCGGCGGAAACGTACTGCCCCGGCACGGCCTCGTGCTTAATCCGTTTGAAGACGATTTAATCGATCGCTACCGGGCGGACAAAGCCTTTATGGGCATCGGCGGACTCGATCCCGTTGGACCAACCAACGACGACCCGCGCCTGATCCGGTTCGAGCAAAAAATGATTGCCCATGCCGACGAAATAATTCTGCTGGCCGACAGCTCCAAATTCGGGAAACGCGAAAAACTTCTGCTCTGCGACTACAAAAAAATCAGCACCATCATCACCGACTCGAATCTCTCAAAAGAACACCTAAACTGGATGAAGAAACTACCCCTTGACCTGATTATTGTTTAGTTACGCATTAGGAATTACTCGTTACGGAATCCCATGAAAATCGCCCACATCACCGACCTCCACATTCGCCTGCACATCCCCGGACTGGCTCCCAATTCCCCGGCCCGTTTCCGCGAGTCTTTTGCCGTTTTTCTCCAAGCCTTGGAAAAAATAAAAGCAGCGGGAGCCGATCGGGTCATCCTGACGGGCGACATTGTCGACGTGCCCGCCTGCGTGCTTCGCCCGACGGATTACTACACCGATCTCTCGCCGCTTTTTCTTCCAGCCATTGGAAAAGATTATCAAGCCGTGCGCGATGCGCTCGATGCCACCGGCGTCCCCTACTCCATCATTCCCGGCAACCACGACCACTACCCAACCTTCCGCTCCGTCTTTCCCGATGCCGAAAAAACCATCGACCACGACGGCTTCCGTTTTGTGGGCTATTGCGATCGCGAGTGGAAAAACAATACGCCGCACCGCCACGACCGCGAGCGCAAACGCATGGTCGCCGAGCTGGCCGCTCCCGACTCGCCGCCGCAAATCCACCTTCAGCATTTTCTCCCGTTCCCGCAAATTGAAAGCGACTACCCGTTCAACTACCGCGATGCGGATAACATCACCCGACTCTATGCTGAATCGGGCAAGGTTTTGCTCTCGCTCTCCGGTCATTACCATCCCGGCACCGAGCTGGTTGAAAAAGAGGGCGTCACCTATGCCACCGGAAAAAGATTTTGCGAAGCCCCCTTCCCCTATTGCATCTACACGCTCGGCGACAACGGCATTTCGCAGGAGGAGTTCCAAACCTTGGAAGCCCCGATGTATGCCGGGAAACCGCTCGCCATTCTCGACCGCGACGG
>QNFR01000218.1 GCA_003646405.1 Gammaproteobacteria bacterium | reverse complement strand
TGCCGACTCCATTATTATGCCGCGTCGTCGCACCATACACTACATGGGTAGGGTGGAGCCCTGGCTAGACGCGGCATAATCTAGAGGCTCTCCAGGAAGGCCAGCAGTTCGTCGGGCGGTCTGTAGCGTGATACTTTCACGTTGGGCGGTGCGGTTCTGGCAAGGGCTTTTTCTTTCATCTCCAGATCTGCGTCCAGGTACATTTGTGTCGTTGCGATCTGCTCATGTCCGAGCCAGAGCGCTATCACGGTTCGATCGACACCCGCCTGTAGCAACTGGATGGCTGTGGTGTGTCTCAGCACATGAGGCGATACCCGCTTGCTCTTCAGCGATGGACACTCACGGCCTGCGATGGCCGCATGTTTCGTCACCAATCGTTCTACGGCATCGCGACTGAGAGAGCCGCCGCGCAAGCTGGGGAACAGTGCACTGGAAGGCGCGCTATCACCTTCACGTAACCAAGCGCGCAGGACTCGTACCATCTGGCGATTCAGTGGAGTACATCGTTCCTTTCGGCCTTTGCCCAGGCAGCGTACGTGAGCCCCGTGACCCAACTCGATACTGTCGCGGCGCAAAGCTGTGAGTTCCGAGACCCGCAAACCCGTTTGGATGGCAAGCTGTAGCAGTGCATGGTCACGTCGTCCCAGCCAGGTGCGCGTATCCGGTGCTGCCAGTAGCGCCTTGATCTCGGGGCGGGTCAGGAAACGCACGAGATGGCGTTCGAAGCGTTTCTGAGGCATAGCCAGCACGCGCTGGATCATTCCAGCGTGAGCCGGCTCCTGGATAGACACATAGTGGAAGAAGGACCGTATAGCTGCAAGGCGAGCGTTGCGGGCACGTACACTATTGTGCCGCTCGGCTTCCAGATAATCAAGGAAGGTGCCGATTACCGTGGCGTCGATATCCTCCAGTAGCAGGTTCTCCGGCGACTTTCCTATGTTCGCCTGCGCAAAGCGCAGCAGCAAGCGGAATGCGTCACGGTAGGCCGAGATTGTATGTGGACTGGCTCGACGCTGGCGTATCAGGCGCTCCGTGAAGAACGCTTCGAGCAATGGTGCAAGCCGGGTCATGATCGTTCTCCCAATGCTTGCTCTAAACGTCCGGCTGCCAGTTGCAGCAACTCGGGTGTGGCGGTGAGATACCAGTAGGTATTTGACGGATTGACGTGGCCGAGATAGGTAGACAACGCAGGTAGGTGCGATGACACATCGATACCTTCCTGGTGCCAGCGAAGCAACGTATTAATCGCGAACGTGTGTCGCAAATCATGGATACGGGGTCTGCGGGGATGCCGCTCGGCGAGCCCGGCCTGATGTAACAGACGCAAGAATGTAAAATGCACATTCTTGTAGAGCAATCGCGTCCCAGCCAGAGAGAGCAGGAATGCTGGGCTGTGCCGTCGGAGCAAACACCGATCGCGTCCGTCATTGTAGGCGAGCAGTGCCTGAACGGTCGTCGAGTGTAGCGGCAACCCACGCGACTTGCCGAACTTGGCGTGTCGCACCACTAAGATACCGGTTTGCCAATTGATGTCAGTGCGATCAAGCGCCAGCACTTCACCGACCCGCATACCAGTAGCCGCTAGCAAGCCAATCAATGTTGCGTAGGTGTGTGCCTTCAATCCCGGCAGCATGTTTGTCGCCTCCATGAGCGCGAGTACGTCATCCTCGGAATACACATAGGGCGTTAATCTGCGCGATTTTGTACTGGGCAACAAATCACGGGGCGGGATCTCGTTGCGTGCATCAAAAGCATGTACGTATTGGGCGAAGCGCCGCACTATGGACAATCGATAAGCCCACCACCAGACGGTCGCGCTGGCTGGCATTGTGGCCCAACGCAAGGCAAGTTCGCTCGTGATATGCGTCGCGCCAATACCCTCAAGGAAGGTTGCGAAGTCGGGCAACAACTGTCCCTCGCGTTCAAGTTTGTAGCCGAGAGCCCGACGCAGCTGAATATACTGCTCGATCTGCCTACTGAGGGGGCTCATGACACCACCCCCGACCAAGGCTGCACGACAGCTCCCAGGGCCTGATAATCAACTTTGGCATAGATTGCCGTGGTATCCGGACTGCAGTGGCGCAGCACCTGGGCGATGTTGTCCATTGAGGCACCATGGCAAAGCATCTGAGTGGCCGCAGTGTGTCTTAGTCGATGTGGATGGGGTGGATGCACACCGGCCAGACGAAGATGCTTCCTTACAGCGGCACCTACTCCCGCACTACGAAGTGGGCCATGGGGTGCACGGATGCGCGGGAAGATGCGCCGCTTGTCCTGTGGGTGAGGTTGGTGCAAGCGCAAGTAACGCGCCATCGCCTCGCCAACATCTGCTGGTAAAGGCAAGATGTCTTCTCGTCCCTTGCCTCGCACAGTGATTTCCCCGTGTTGCCAATCGATATCGTCGAGTTTAAGTGTTGCGACCTCGCAACTACGTAACCCCAAACGTACCATCAGTAGCAGCAATGCGTAGCTCCTGCGCCCCAGGCGTGTGCGTCGGTCACAGGTGCTCAATACCCGTCGAACTTCAGCCTCACTCAGTCCTTTGGGAAGGCCCGTAAGGCGCCACCCTGCTACTGCAGGTACTGCACCGCTGAGATTCAGATCAACCGCACCCTGAAGATAGAGATAACGCAGGAACGAACGCAGCCCTGAGACAAGTAACTTGGTGGTTCCAATACTGTAGCGGTGAGAATAATCCAGCACGAAGACGATGATATCCTCGGCGCTGAGTTCGCGGGGCCTGGGCGGGCGTTGTGCAAAGCGTGAGATCAGGAATCGTCGCGCAGAATCACTATACTGCCGAACAACACTGGCAGTCAGTGTGCGTTCATGAACAAGATAGTCCGCGTAATCCTGTAACAACAGCTCAAGTGGGCCCGCAGGAGAGCCCTGCGGCTCAGGAATAGATACCACACCCGCCTGCTCCAGGTAGTGCAGAATTGGTTTAAGCGCCTTTGGCGTAAGAAATTGCACATATCCAGCTCGTCGGCGAGCATGGAAAAATGCGTCAATGTACTTAGCGTTTAAATCGTCGAGTGCCAAGCGACGAGCCGTAAGCCATCGGCTTAAATGCGCAGCAAGGCGCAGCACATTAGCTGCCGACAGCGGCGTGTATCCCCGCTCAAGCAGCTCATTCCAAAGAGCTTCGACATGGCCCAGCAACGGGCCGGTAACTTGCACTGTAGATGAATTAACCATAGTAGTCTCCTTCCCCGGAGATGCCGGGAATGGACTAACCATGCCATGTTCTAGCCGTCAGGATTATGCTGACTGGCCATCGCTATGAGTTCGCTTAAGTTATTGATAATAAG
>QNFR01000217.1 GCA_003646405.1 Gammaproteobacteria bacterium | reverse complement strand
TACTCATAACGGTTATTTCATGAGACAAACTCCTTTCAGCTTGTTAGTTCTGCCAAGCTTTCTTGGCGCACCAGATGGACACCGATAAACACGGATACCGGCAGAGGTTAAGGAATATTCAGCCCCACTCCGTCAAGTGCGTGCGGTATTTTTTGTAACAACCATATAATCTGTGTACATCTGTGGTTCCAAGTTCCTATCTAGGGTTAAAGGTTAATGATGCTTTCGTATTTTGAACATCTGGCACTCCCGCAATCGCCAGCTAAACCCCGGCAGATACGCCTATTCGGGTGTCGGACACAGAGTAAGGTTAGGCGGACACAACGTTGCGACCGAGCTAATCATCGGCGCCCCAACCCACTTCCGCCTCTTGACCTCAAACCCCAAAGACAGCAAACGCCCGGTCGTTCTACGGCCGGGCGATGCCAGTTGATTAGGCTACACTTGCAGCGACTTGATTAGTTCCCTCCAGGGCCGCCATGCTGCTGCCAGCAAATCGCCGGATCGTTCGGACAGATGGTCGGGTGGCCCGTGCTGCATTCGGTGATCGCGGAGTAGGTCGGACAGTAGGTCTGGTAGCTCACTCCGCCATCACAACCTGTCAGATCCTGCGGGCAGACCGTCAAGTCCAGAGGGCACTCCGTGTCGGATGGACACTGCGTGAGCAACTCGGTGGGGCACGTGGTGAGTCCGGTGCATTCGGTTAGTTCCGTCGGACACGTCGTGATCTCCACCGGACATTCGGTGGTGATCGGCTGGCTCGGGCAGTCGGTCACCGTCTGCGAGCACTCCGTCGGGACGGGCGTCGGGCACGTGGTAAAGCCCACAGCCGGATCGAAGCAGATTGTCGGATAGTGCTGCGGACAGTCCGTCGTCTGCTGCGGGCACTCGGTCGGGAAGCTGGAGCACTCGGTCACCGTGCCGTCGCACTCCGTCGGAGAGGTCGAGCACTCGGTCTGCGCCCCTGTCGCGCACTCGGTAACATAGGTTGCGCAAATGGTTGGGTCGAGATGCGGACACTCCGTGGTGCCTTGTCCCGAGCATTCCGTCGGAACGGTCGTGCATTCCGTCACCGTCTGCGGGCACTCCGTCGGGTTCGCCGGGTCTGGACATTCGGTGTGGTAGAATGCACAGAGGGTCTGACTGATCTCCGGGCAGTCCGTGGTTTGTTGCGGGCACTCCGTCGCGGTATGCGTCGGGCAGCTCGTCAGGTCCGAGGCAATGTAGCATATCGTCGGGAGCAGCTCCGGGCAGTCCGTGTGCTGCTGCGAACACTCCGTCGGGTTGCTGGTATTACACTCCGTCGGGTATGCCGCACACTGGGTAATGTCCGTTTGCGGGCAGTCCGTCGGCGTCTGCGAGCACTCCGTCGGCAGGCCTCCGCCGGCCGCGCCACACTCCGTCGGGAACGATGAACACTGGGTCTGGAACTGCTCCGGGCAGTCCGTGAGATTGACCGAGCATTCCGTTGGTGTGGTTGGACACTCGGTCTGCACCCCGGTATTGCACTCCGTCGGGAACGACGAACATTGGGTCGGGTACACTTGCGGGCAGTCGGTCACTGTCTGCGGACACTCGGTCGGGTTTCCGGTCGGACAATCCGTAATGTACTTTGCGCACTCGGTCGGGAACTGCTGCGGACAATCCGTGTACTGCTGCGGACACTGCGTCGCCACGCCGGCATCACAGTCGGTTGGGGACGCGGCACAGACCGTCGGGTAAGTATTCGGGCAGTCCGTGAGAGCCGTCGGGCACTCCGTATAGACACCGGTCTGGCACTCGGTCGGGAAGGACGAACAGACTGTCGGATAGGTCTGCGGGCAGTCCGTGGTCATCGTCGGGTCGGGGCACTCCGTCAGGGAGCCGGTGACCGGGCATTCGGTCGGGAAGCCCGAGCACTCGGTTTGCAATCCTGTCGCACACTCGGTCGGGAACGCGGCACAGACGGTCTGGAACTGCTCCGGGCAGTCCGTCGGCTGCTGCGGGCACTCGGTCGGGGTTCCGGTGGGACAGGATGTCAGGTCCGCCGCGGTAGAGCAGATCGTCGGGAAGGTGTCTGGACAGCTCGTCAGCGTATCGGGGCACTCCGTCGGGTTTCCGGTCGGGCATTCTGTGAAGACCGTGGCGCAGTGCGTCGGGAACTGCTCCGGACAGTCTGTGGGCTCCTTTGGACACTCTGTCGGAATTGTTGAACACTCCGTCAGCGCCCCGGATACGCACTCGGTCGGGAAGGTTGAGCACTGCGTTTGCTCGAAGTGTGAGCAGATTGTGAGATCAGTTGCGCACTCCGTGGTATTTACGCCATGACACTGTGTGAATGTCTGCGGACATTCCGTCGGCTCCACCGCACACTCGGTGACGATCGGGGTCGGGCAGGTTGTGTAGCCACCGGTGCACTCGGTCTCGTTGACAGGACAAACAGTAGGCTCAACCTGGCACTCGGTTAGAAACGTCGTGGGACAGGTGGTATGCCCTCCGGTGCACTCGGTCAAGTTCAAGGGACAGATGGTCGGATGGAGTCCGCATTCGGTCTGCGCCCCGGTCGGGCATTCGGTGTACAGCCCCCCGGTGCACTCCGTGGCATAGGTCGTACAGATCGTCGGTTCGACAGGGCACTCGGTCGGGTTTCCGGTCGGGCATTCGGTGAACGTCCCCGTCTCTGCGACACACTCAGTTGGCTGATCAACCGGACACTCCGTCTGGAAAGCCGGGCACTCGGTATCGATCGGGCACTCGCTCACGAACGTCGAACAGATGGTCTGATGATCGAAGGAACAATCCGTGATATGAATGGTGCAGATGGTCTGTTCGACCGGGCAGTCGGTCGGGTTGCCGGTCGGACATTCGGTCGGCGTGCTCCCTGCTACACACTCGGTTGGGTCAGAAGGACACACCGTCGTATCGATCGGACATTCGGTATCGACCGTGCAGTAGGTCAAGTAGAGCGGACATACGGTCGCGGCAGCGATGGTACATGCCGTCTGTGCACCGGCCGCTTGGCACTCGGTCACATACGTGGGGGTACATTCCGTCAGGTATATCGGACACACTGTGGGGTCAACCGCACACTGCGTGGTATTGTTAGGGAACGGACATTCCGTGAACGCGGCACCGGCCGTACACTCGGTAAAGTACGCCGGGCACTGGGTGGGTTCCACCGGGCATTCCGTGGGGTTCCCGGTCGGACATTCCGTGTGCAGGCCGCCGGAGCAGACGGTTGGCAGATCCGGACAGATGGTGGATATCTCAGGGCACAATGTTTGGGACTTCGGACACGCCGTCGCGACGGTGGGGCACAGGGTCGGTACAGACAGGCATGTGGTT
>QNFR01000216.1 GCA_003646405.1 Gammaproteobacteria bacterium | reverse complement strand
GGGCTCTATGCGTTGGGACGATATTGGTAAACAGGTCTGCTCTGTGGCCAGGGCCCTGTCTGTGGTCGGCGAGCGCTGGACCATGCTGATCATGCGCGACGCCTTTCTGGGGACCCGTCGTTTCGACCAGTTCCAGAGTAACCTGGGCATTACTCGTCACCGCCTGTCCGAGCGATTGGGGAAGCTGGTGGAGCAGGGTGTGCTGGTGAAGGTTCCCTACCAGGACCGCCCCTTGCGCTACGAATATCGCTTGACCCGCAAGGGCCTGGGACTCTATCCCGTGCTGATGAGCCTTTCCCGCTGGGGTGATGAATGGATGGACCAGGGTGCAGGTGCGCCGCTGGAATATATTCACCAGCCCTGTGGCATGAAAACTCGGCCAACGCTGGCCTGCAGCGAGTGTGGTGACCCACTGCGTCCGGAGGAGGTTAAATCGCAGCTGGGGCCGGCCTTACAGGAGATGGCAGAACAGTTGGAAAACCAGGGGGAGTCGTTGGAGGATATTCCGCCATTACTGCGGCGTTCGATCCGCACATGAGTCCATGCACTCTCGGTAGCCGGAAAATGAAAGTGAAACCCTGTAGGGTTCGACTCATATTATCGAATCTCTTCTATAACGGTCCTTATCCAGGCCAGCTGGTCGTTGTATTTCTATGAATTAGTTACGTTCAGCTCAACTTACAGTTTTAGCCGAAAGGGATAGACTGTGTTGGCAACACAAAATACTAATAATTGGGGGTACCGCACCGCAATGCAGTTCAAAAAAACCATACTCGCTTCATCCATCGTGGCACTCTTGCCGACAATCATAGCTCCTCTGGCGATAGCGCAAGACGCACCGCAGCAACAACGGGCACAAAACACCGAACTCGAGGAAGTAATCACCACGGGAACACGGGTCAAGGGCCGTACGGCCACTGAGACGACGGTGCCCATCGATGTTTTCCAGATGGACGATATCAGCAAAGCAGGATCGACCGAGACCGGCGCCATCCTGCAGAAGTTATCGCCTTCCTTCAACTTTTCCCGTACCACGATAAGCGATGGTACGGATATCATCAGGCCAGCCACATTGCGCGGACTCAACCCCGACCAGGTGCTGGTGCTGGTCAACGGTAAGCGTCGGCACAGCCAGGCCTGGAACAATATCCAGCAAACCATAGGCAGGGGCTCATCCGGAACTGATATCAACGCCATTCCGGCCAGTGCCATTCAGCGAATCGAGGTATTGCGCGACGGGGCAGCGGCGCAATATGGTTCTGATGCCATTGCCGGTGTGATAAATATCATCCTGAAGACGGATGTGGAGAACTCCACAGTCAGTGTGAGGTATGGAGAATACGACAAGGGAGATGGTGAAACCATAACGTACTCCGGCAACACCGGGTTCGAAATTGGGGATGGTGGTTTCATTACGATTTCTGGGGAATACCGTGACCGCGACCCGACCAATAGGGCGGTACCAACACAGCGTACGGATTTGTTTGATCCAGGTACCACTATCATGAGGATCGGTGATTCGGATGCGCAGGACAAGGCGATTTTCGTTAACGCCAGTTTGCCCATTGGTTTCGGAGAGTTCTACGGCTTTGGCGGTTGGTCAGATCGTGATGGAGAATCCGGTGGCTTCTATCGTTTCGCGGAGCGGGCCCAAAGGGCGGTGCCGCAGGTCTACCCCAATGGCTTCCTGCCGTTGCAGACTACCGAGGTTGAGGACTACTCTTTTTCCGGTGGATTCCGCAAGGATTTCGTTAACGACTGGGAAATGGATGCCAGCGTGACCTATGGGCAGAACGAGTTTTCGTTCGGCACCAAGCACTCGATCAATGTGTCGCTCGCGGCGGAAGCGTTCTATGCCGCCGGGGGTGATCCCGCCATTGATATCGCCTATATCGATAACAGCGCCAACAACGTGATCAGCCCCATTATCCCTGATCCGGCGGGGCAGCCCGACACGCCCGCCAACCGGGCCGCGGCGGCGGCGAGCCCAACTTCAGCCGATAGTGGCAGCATCGAGTTTGATCAAACGACCTACAATCTGGATTTTTACGGCAGCGTCGAAATTGGCCTGCCGCAAACGCTCTATGTCGCGACCGGGCTGGAATACCGCGACGAGAACTACAAGATCAATGAGGGTGACCTTGTCTCCTATTCCTGTGGCAGCAGCCCCGATATATCTGTGCGGGTACCAACAATTACCGACCCGGAGGCATTTGCCGCCTGTGGTATGCAGGCGTTCCCGGGCTATGGTCCGATCAGTCTGGTGAATAAAGACCGGGATAGCACCGCCGTTTATGTCGACCTGGAGACAAATTTGACGGACAACATTCTGGTTGGACTCGCGGGGCGCTATGAGGATTATAGCGACGCTGGCGACCAGTTTACCGGCAAGTTTTCCGGCAGAATACAGGTCATTGATACTCTGGCGTTCCGCGGTGCGGTTTCCACCGGTTTCCGGGCCCCGGCGCTCAGCCAGCGTTTCTTCAGCACAGTATTTACCGATATTGACGGTCCCAACCTGGTGCAGACCTTCCACGCGCCGGAGGGCAGTCTGGTGCCTTCGCTGTTCGGTGTATCTGACCTGGAGCATGAGGAGTCCGATAGCTATAGCCTGGGGCTGATCTGGGACCCTCTGGACAACCTGTCTGTAACGCTGGACGTCTACCAGATCAATATCGATGATCGCATCGTACTCGGTGGAAAAGTCGGTGGTGGTTTTACTGATCCCAATCCCATATTGGACGAGTTTCTCAATCAATTTGGCTTCGATAATGCGCAGTTTTTCTCCAATGCCATCGATACGGAGACCAAGGGCCTGGAACTGGTAGTTACCCACGATGCGGATTTTGGCCAGTACGGTTATCTGACGACGACATTGTCAGGGGCTTATAATGAAACTGATGTCGAAAATATCAACGCTCCCGAGGGTATTCCGGACGACGTTTTCTTCAGCCAGGCGCAGGTCGACAATGTCGAGACGGGTCAACCACAGGAGCGTTTTATCGCTAATTTCGACTGGGGTTTTGATCACTTCTCGGCGAACCTGCGCTTTAATTACTACGGTGACGTTGAGACTTCGTTCTTTACCTGTAATTCCCTGGCAGGTGGTATGGAAGATGGGGGTTGTGAGGCCTTGGGCATTGCCGGGCCAGTGAACAGTGTCAAGTCCGATGGTAAATGGTTGACTGATATCGAGTTGGCCTATGATTTCGGAAATGGATTAGTCGCTGCGGTAGGCGGGGAGAATATCTTCGATGAATTCCCGGATAAATTGCCGAAAGTATCAAGCCATGGCTTTATCAGCAACGGCCCTGCCCTGGCTCCCGGGGCG
>QNFR01000215.1 GCA_003646405.1 Gammaproteobacteria bacterium | reverse complement strand
GGGTTCCTGCACGAGGCGATCGTGGTGCAGGTACACCTGGAGACCCTCGCGCTGGCCCTGGACCAGGGTGTCCGCGACGTGGAGCTGCTGCAACGCGAAATCTTGGGCTGCGCCCGGCGCCCACGGATGAGGAAAAGGCCCGCCACTATCTGTGGCGATTCCAGGATCGCGAGAAGACGCCCTACAAGAAGTGTAAGATCACCGACGAGAACTACCGTAATCGAGATCGGTGGGTCGACTACGTCGATGCGATCAACGAGATGGTCGGGCGCTCGAGAAGGCGTTGTAGAGTATCTACCTGCCTCAAGTAACTGATGCCGAAGGAGAGAACATGATCCGGAAGATTGTTTTTGTTGTGGCCTTGATCGCGATCGCCATGGTGCCCGATGCTGTCGCCGAGGCGCGTTTCGAACTGACCCCGTTCGTCGGCTATCGGTTCGGCGGCAATTTCGACGACGTCCAAGACCCGAGCCGTACCATCTCGTCCGTGGATATCAGTGATTCCGGGACCTACGGGCTCCTGTTCGACATCAACATGGGAGAGAGCGCGCAGATCGAACTGTCATGGTCCCGTCAGGATACGGACCTGACGGCCAAGCTCATCAGCGGTCCGAGAGAGGACCTCAGCGATTCAACGGTCGAGTACTGGCACGTGGGTGGCAACTGGTTGTTCGGTGACTCGTACGACAAGGGCCGCGGGTTCGTGAACTTCAGCCTCGGCGCAACCCACATCAGCCCCGAGGACTTCTCCAGCGAGACCCAGTTCTCATTCGGCTTCGGCGGGGGCGTGAAGTACTACTTCAGCGAGGTCATCGGAGTGCGGCTTCAGGGAAGACTCCTCTCCACTTATATCAACTCGTCGGCCGAGTGGTGGTGTGCGTACGGCTGCTGGGCCGTGGAGACCGGCAACTATCTCTTCCAGGTCGAAGTCGACGCGGGGTTGATCTTCCGATTCTGATCGGCACGTATTCACTCCCCGAGGACTGCTCATGAAGAAACAGACGCTCTGCGGGCTTGTTTTCATAACCCTGCTGATGCTGGCGTTCCCGGTGGCCGCCGAGGACGAAGAGCAGTCGTGGCCGCGCGTCTTGGAGGGAAAGACCCGCACCATCACGATGTACCAGCCTCAGCTCGACTCCTGGAAGAACGGCGCTCTCGAGTCGAGAGCGGCGGTGTCGGTCAAGCAGGGCGAGGGTGTACCCGTTTTCGGGGCCGTGTGGATCAGCGGGCGATTCGAAGTTGATCGCGATACACGCATGGTTCATTTCTCCAGCATCACGGTGCCCGCCGTTGCCTTTCCCGAAGCCAGCAAGGAGGATCAGCAGGAACTCACGGACTTTCTCGAACGCGAGATTCCCAAGTGGGATCTTTCCATCTCCCTCGACCTCGTTCTTCCCATGCTGGAAGACGCGGAGTTTGACGAGAGTGCTGAAGCGCAACTCAAGAACAGTCCACCAGAGATCATCGTCAAGCACGAACCCGCGGTGCTCGTCATCATCGACGGCGAGCCGAAGCTGCAGGATATCGAAGACTCCAAGCTCGAGCGTGTGGTCAACACACCCTACGTGATCGTCAAGCACAAGACGACCTTCTATCTCGCGGCCGATACGCTGTGGTACAAGGCTTTCGATGTCATGGGGCCTTGGGAAACAACCAATAATCTGCCGAAGGAGGTCCGCAAGGTCGACGAGGCTCTCAAGATGCAGCGGAAGAAGGACGAGCAACCAGCAGCCGAAGCTACCGAGGAGAAGCCCGATTCACGTGTGCCGATGCTCGTCGTCTCAACAGTGCCGGCCGAGCTGATCTTCGTCGACGGAGAACTCGAGCTTGCTCCGGTGGAAGATACCGATCTTCTGCTGGTCTCCAATACCGACTCTGATGTGATGTTCGATATTGCCGGCCAGGACTACTACGTGCTGCTCTCCGGACGCTGGTTCAGATCGAAGGACCTCGATCGCGGACCGTGGACCTTTGTTCCCGGCGATGAGCTTCCCGCCCCGTTCAAGGAAATCCCAGCGGAATCCGAAGTCGGATATGTCCGCGCCAGTGTCGTCGGCACCGAAGAAGCGCGTGAGGCGCTCCTCGAGCAGGCTGTGCCTCAGACCGCAGCCGTCAAGTCATCTGCCGGAGCTTCCCTCGAGGTCGAATACGACGGTAGCCCGAAGTTCGACACCGTCGAGGGCACCGCGATGAAGTATGCGGTCAACACTGCCGCTGCGGTCATTCTCTCTGGCGGTCGTTATTACTGCTGCGATCAGGGCATATGGTACGAGTCGGCATCACCGTCCGGGGGGTGGACCGTGTGCAAGGAAGTCCCCGACGAGATCTACACGATCCCGCCGTCGAATCCGCATTACAACATCACCTACGTCAAAGTCTACGACTCGACGCCGGAGGAAGTCTACGTCGGCTACACCCCCGGCTACACCGGAAGTTATGTCTCGCACGGCAGCGTCGTCTACGGCACAGGTTGGTACTACCCCTCGTACTGGAGTCCCTACCACTACTACCCCTATCACTCGACCTGGGGTTTTCATGTGCGCTGGAACCCCTGGTACGGCTGGGGCTTCGGCCTTAGCTACTCGACTGGACCCTTCCGGCTCACAATCGGATGGGGCGGCTACGGAGGCTTCTATGGCGGCGGCTATCGGGCTGGGTACCGCCATGGCTATCACCATGGCGGTCACGATGGAGGCAAGCGACCGTCGCATCACGGCAACACGAGACCGAACGACAATATCTACGGTCGGCCGTCCAACAGCGATCGGGTGGCGAAGACCCAGGACCGCAATACCCGCCAGCAGTCGAAGGTAGCGAACAACCGAGCCAACAACGTCTACACAGACAGAAGTGGCAACGTCTACCGGCGTAATGACAACTGCAACTGGGACAAGCGCGACAAGGGTGGGTGGGCGAAGAACAACGGCGTGCCCTCCTCAGGTAACCGTGCCCGGCCCTCGACCGGTGGTACGACCCAACCGTCAGCTCGACCTTCCTTGCCGGCGCAGCCGTTCGCGCGGGACGGTCGCTCATCGTCGGGGTCGCTCAACCGGGATTACAACGCTCGCCAGCGTGGTAGCCAGCGCTCGAACAATTTTCGGAGTAGCGGTCACTCGTCCCGGGGTGGATCCATGGGCGGCATGAGGGGCGGAGGCGGCGGGCGGCGGCGGTAGCTTGCGGCGCTGGAACTGTGGAACTTCTATATGGTTCAATCATGCCCCGTTTGGGTGCGCAGGTAAGGGGCGCTTCGCGATGACGATGTTCCTCGTCGAACTGACGCTCCTTCTCGCCTGCATCGTGGTTGGCGCCCGACTGGGCGGGATCGCGCTGGGAACCGTGGCGGGGATCGGGCTCGTTATCTT
>QNFR01000214.1 GCA_003646405.1 Gammaproteobacteria bacterium | reverse complement strand
TGGTACACGGTGCCATGACGCTTGAGGTCAACAAGGAGGTGAGTGAGGTCACCGGCTATTTTCACCAGCAGCGCCAGGGAGCGGCCACGGTGGAGGTACACGCCCTGGTTGAGGAATTGCTGGTAGGTTGAGGCCAGTGGTCCAGTGGATTCGACCACTGGCTACAAAATACATTCATTCGACCGACTGGTGCCGGTCGAATGAATGTGGCACTACTGGGCTGCGCCTGCTTTTTGTTTCAGGGTCAGCGCCAGCGCTTCGGCATAGACGATCACGACGGTCTGGCCGAGGGTTACGCCCTCCATTTTCTCGGGCTCTACGCCACCGATAACGTGCAGTTTGCCGTTCGGATCCTTGATGGTGACAGCGCCCAGCGCACGATTCATCCCTTCGATGGTGCATACTGCGCGAATAACACGGGCAGCGCCGATTGCCGGGGCTGCGCCTTCTTCTGACACCCCGCCTTCTTCAACCACAACCCAGGGGTTTGCCAATTCGTCTTCGGTGGGCGCGCGCAGTTCTCCCTCGATTGCCGCCGTATAGGTTGCGACCAGAATATCACCGACTTTGACGTCTTCGAGCTTGATGACTTTCTCACGCGCGGTCAGCGTCACATTGTTGCCTTGCGGACCTTTCAGGGTGACCTGGCGGGTCTCCAGGTTGATGTCAGTTACCACAGCCTCCATGGTTGCCACTACCGCACGGCCTGTGGCTTCTTTCTCTTCATGCTGCTCTGCCTGGGTCGCCATTGATAGTGCCAATACCATCAATGCGAGCAGGCAGGTTGGGATCGTGTTGGTCATTGTTTTCATAATCTTGGTCATTACAGGAATTCCTTTATCTGCGACAGTTCTGCCTCTACACCGGCAGTTTCAAGTCATGCCGGCCGGGCAGACGCACAACATACTGGCAGAGCCTGCTGGAATCAATCTTAATTCCGGGGGCACAATATTTAATTTCTTCTACAATGGATTGAAAACGGGCCTGCTGACCAGAATTAAGTATATGCTCCCCGACAAATTCATCCACGATGAGGTGTTTTGTGTGGTATGAGCTTCGGCCCGTATTTTTGGCCAAGAGAACTTAACTGCCGCGGACGTAGAGTGTGAGCTTTTGTCCCGGCTGCAGGTATTTGTTGGGCTGCAGGGCGTTCCAGGTAATGATATCGCTGATAGACACATTAAACTTGCCGGCGATGCGGTGCAGAGAATCCCCCTGTCGCACCTGATATCCGCGAGCGGTGGGCGTCTTATTGGTGGAGGCCATGGCCAGGCTGGATGCCCAGGCACTGCCCTGAGGAATCATCAGGGTGTTGCCGGCGCGGATCATACTGCCCCTTATGCCGTTGACCTCGCGCAACAGCGCCACTTGCGTATCAAATTTTCTGGCGATGCCGAGCAGGTTGTCCCCGCGCTCGATGCGGTAGTACTGCCATTGCACGCGATCATCGGGCGTGAGGGCGGCAAGTCCCGCGGCGAAGTGGATCCCGGTGCCCACCGGTAATAGCAGCTGTGGCGGCATATCGGGGGAAGTGGCCCAGCGTAACTGCCCGGGGTTCAGGGCGCGCAGGGTGTCGAGGTCTATACCGGCCAGGTCTGCTGCCCGGGTCATTTCCAGTTGCCCCCCGGTATCGGCAATTTCGAAGGCAGGTGCGTTAGCGACGCCTGGTATCTCGACCGAAAAAGCCTCGGGGTAGGCAACAATCTGGGTCAGGGCAATCAATTTGGGTATGTAGTTGCGGGTTTCCCTGGGGAGTTTGAGCGACCAGTAGTCAGTTTTCAGCCCTTTTTTCCTGTTCGACTTGCGTGCTCGCGCCACGCGTCCCTGGCCCGAGTTGTATGCCGCCAGGGCCAGCAGCCAGTCTTCATCGAACTCTGCATGCAGGGCTTCCAGGTAGTCCAGCGCCGCCCGGGTTGAATCGCGCAGGTCACGGCGGCCGTCATACCACCAGTCATTTTCCAGCCCCAGGTGTCTACCTGTGGCGGGCATGATCTGCCACAACCCTGCGGCGTGGGATGAAGACGAGGCGAAGGGGTTCAGTGTGCTCTCTACCAGTGGTAGCAGGGCGATCTCCATCGGCATGCCGCGCTTTTGCACCTCTTCTACTATGTAGTAGAGGTAAAGCGAGGCGCGTTCGGCCACAACAGGCAGGTATCTGCGCTGGCGTAAATAGTGATCTCGGGCTTTTCCTATCTGGGCATTGTGTATTGTGTGCCAACTCAGGTCGCGGCGGATATAGTCCCATAAGTCAATCGCGGGTGGGGCCACCGTGGTGATAACCGGCTGTTCCGTGGTGGTTAGCAGACTGGTTTGACGCGAGTATTTTACCGACTTTGCACTGGCTGTTGTCTCTGTCTGCGGTGCCACGGACTGGCAACCCGATAGCAGGTATATAAAAGAAATTACCGTAAGTATGGCCCCTAACTTCATGATAAATATCGTTTTGATTCTTTTTTTTAAGTGTCCCAGTAAGACCAGTTTATTTTTTTCTGGCGGTATTTCTAGTTAAAACTCTACTTTTCGACTAAAAGTTGTCTTTCCAGCCTCGTATCGTGGTGAATACCTCCGGCCCGCTCTCTCCTTGCAGTTTTCCCTGGGATTGCAGGGCCGCGAGCAGGTCTGGCTCAGTGCAGCGCAAAAAGGGGTTGGTGGCCAGTTCCAGGGCCAGGTTGGACGGTACGGTGGGCTCATTGCGAGCCCTGCAGGCCTGTGCCTCCTCCTCTCTATGGGCCAGGGCTGTATTATCGGGCTCCACTGCCCGGGCAAAAGCGAGGTTGGCCAGGGTGTATTCGTGGGCGCAATACACCCGTGTAGCAGGGGGCAGGGCGGCGAGTGACTGCAGTGACTGCAGCATCATCGGGGGATTGCCTTCAAAAACCCGGCCGCAGCCGCCGGCAAACAGGGTGTCACCACAAAATAGCAGGGGTTCAGCACCGGGGTGGAAGTAGGCAATATGATCCAGTGTGTGGCCGGGGACCTCCAGTACTTCAAAGTTATACCCCAGGACCTCGATGCTGTCGCCGGCCCCCAGCGTCTCACTGATGCCTTCGATCGCCGGGTTGCGGGGGCCAAAGACCACCGGATCAAACGCTGAGCGCAGCTGCGTCAGCCCGCCCACATGGTCGAGATGGTGATGGGTAATCAATACCCCGGCAAGCGTGAGCTCCAGTTTCTGCAAGGCCTGCAGCACCGGGGCGGCATCGCCGGGATCTACCACGAAAGCCTGGTGGGACGCCTGATCGTAAATCAGCCAGATATAGTTGTCATCGAAGGCGGGGATGGGGACGATAGTAAGCATAGGACACCGTTTCAAATAGCGGAAAATACAGTAATATAGCCCTTTCTTTCCAACTGGAACAGGGC
>QNFR01000213.1 GCA_003646405.1 Gammaproteobacteria bacterium | reverse complement strand
TTAAGCGCCGTATCGGCCAGACCTTTGCGGGCACCGTGCGTACTGATGAAATACTCGAGTACGGAGAGTCCCTCGCGGAAGTTCGAAAGAATCGGCCGTTCGATAATCTCGCCGGACGGCTTGGCCATCAGGCCGCGCATGCCGGCCAGCTGGCGGATCTGCTGGCGACTTCCGCGTGCCCCGGAATCGACCATCACATAGACGGGATTCAACTCGTCAACGGACTGTTTGTTGAGTGGATCATTGTTCTTTTCAAGTGCATCGAACAGGCGGTTGGTCAACTGGTCGTTGGTATCCGTCCAGATGTCGATGATCATATTGTAGCGCTCGCCCTCCGTGATGAGACCCTTCTTGTACTTGGCCTCGACACCCTCGATATCCTTGCGGGCAGACCCAACCATGCCGCCTTTTTCCTGCGGGATGATCATGTCGGACAAGGCAATGGACATACCGGACAGCGTGGCATGTTCGTACCCGAGGGCTTTCAGGCGATCCAGCACCTTGACGGTTTCATTGTGCCCGGAGATTTCGTAGCACTGTTCGATCATTTTTCCGATCACCTGCTTGGTGCCGGTCTTGTTCACGAACCCGAGGGCGGATGGCCACACTTCGTTGAAGAAGACACGGCCTACCGTAGTGATGATAGTCGAACGATCCTTGTCGCCGTTGCGCGTTTCGCGCTGGTAGTCCGGGTTGCGATAGCGAATCCGGTCATGCACCTTGATCACCCCTTCGTCGTAGGCGGTGTGCACTTCGTTTAGATCGGCCATGATATGCAGACGCTCGTCGCCTTTCTTGAGGCCCTTCTTGCGCTTCATCAGGTATTCCTGCGAATCGGAAGTCATGTAGTAGCACCCCAGCGCCATGTCCTGGGTCGGGGTAGTCACCGGCTTTCCGCTCGAAGGCGAGAAAATATTGTTGGTCGCAAGCATCAGGGTATACGACTCCACCTGCGCCTCGATGGACAAGGGCACGTGGACCGCCATCTGGTCGCCGTCGAAGTCGGCATTGTAGGCCGTACACACGAGCGGGTGAAGCTGGATGGCCTCTCCCTCGATGAGGATCGGTTCGAAAGACTGGATGGAAAGCCGGTGCAGGGTCGGCGCACGGTTGAGCATAACCGTGTGGCCGCTCGTTACTTCGTCGAGGATGTCCCAGACCTCCTCCACCTCGCGCTCGATCATCTTTTTCGCGCTGCGCACGGTATGCACGATGCCGCGCTCCTTGAGCTTGCGGATGATGAACGGCTCGAAGAGAACGAGAGCCATTTTCTTCGGTAAACCGCACTGGTTGAGCTTAAGCGTCGGGCCAACCACGATCACGGATCGACCGGAATAGTCGACACGCTTACCCAGCAGGTTTTGGCGGAAACGACCCTGCTTTCCCTTCAGCATGTCGCTTAGGGATTTTAGCGGACGGTTGCCCGGACCGGTAACGGCGCGGCCATGGCGGCCGTTGTCGAACAGCGCGTCGACCGACTGCTGGAGCATCCGTTTTTCATTGCGAATGATCACCTCCGGTGTCTTGAGCGCGAGCAACGTGCGCAGGCGGTTGTTGCGGTTGATGACGCGACGGTAGAGATCGTTAAGGTCGGATGTCGCGAAACGTCCACCTTCGAGCGGTACGAGCGGGCGCAGATCCGGAGGTATGACCGGCAGCACTTCCATGATGATCCACTCGGGACGGGAGTTGCTCTTGATGAACCCTTCCATCACCTTCATCTGGTTGACGAGTTTCTTGCGCGTCTGCTTGGAGCGCGTGTTCATCATCGCCTCTTCCAAAGCCTGGAGGGTTTCCAAGAGATCTATTTTGCAAAGCAGGTCGCGGACGCCTTCCGCACCGATCTTGGCAACGAAACTATCAAGTCCATAGTTGTCGAGTGCTTCGCGATACTCGTCCTCGGAAAGCAGCTGTTTTACCTTCAGCGGGGTATCGCCGGGATCGACGACGATGTAGTTGTCGTAGTAGAGCACGCGCTCAAGGTTGCGCATGGTCATGTCGAGAATCAAACCCATCCGGCTCGGCGTTGCCTTGAAGAACCAGATGTGCGAAACCGGCACGGCCAGTTCGATGTGCGCCAGCCGCTCGCGACGGACGCGCGACAGGGTGACCTCCACGCCGCAGCGGTCGCAAATAACGCCCTTGTGCTTTATGCGCTTGTATTTTCCGCACGAGCATTCCCAGTCCTTGGTCGGGCCGAAAATTCGCTCGCAGAACAGTCCGCCCTTCTCGGGTTTGAATGTCCTGTAGTTGATTGTTTCCGGATTCTTGACCTCGCCATGGCTCCACGAGCGGATCGATTCGGGCGAAGCAAGCGTGATGCTCGCGTAGTCCCCAAGATCCTCGCGCTTCATTCCAAAAATGTCCGCGGTACTGCTTGAATTTCTTTCCACCGGTGTTCCTCCTGCAATCGTAAATGGTTTGCCGGGCAAGCCGGCAACTAGGGTCTACAGTATCGATTCGCCGTCTTCGTTCTTCACCTGGAAGTTCAGACCCAATCCCTGCAACTCTTTAATCAGCACGTTGAATGACTCCGGGCATCCGGAATCGAGTACATTTGTGCCTTTGACAATCGCTTCGTACATGCGGGTACGCCCGGCAATGTCATCGCTTTTAACCGTCAGGATTTCCTGTAGCGCGTGGGCCGCACCATAGGCCTCGAGCGCCCATACTTCCATCTCCCCGAAACGCTGTCCGCCATACTGGGCCTTGCCTCCGAGCGGTTGCTGGGTAACGAGGGAGTACGGTCCCACCGCACGGGCATGGATCTTTTCGCTGACGAGGTGGTGCAGCTTAAGCATGTAGATCGTTCCAACTACAACGCGTTGCTCGAACCGATCCCCGGTTCGTCCATCGTACAAAACGGTCTTGCCATCGTCCGGCAAGCCGGCCTCGGTAAGCATATCGCGGATTTGCTGCTCGGAAATACCATCGAAAATCGGCGTCGCCGCGTGCATGCCGAGGTGCTTGCAGGCCCATCCAAGATGGGTTTCAAGCACCTGCCCCACGTTCATGCGCGAAGGCACGCCCAACGGATTCAACACGATATCAACCGGAGTTCCGTCTGGAAGGAACGGCATGTCCTCCTCGGCAACGATCCGGGAAATAACCCCTTTGTTACCGTGGCGACCTGCCATTTTATCGCCAACCGACAGCTTTTTCTTTTCGGCAATGTAGACCTTCACCGACTTGACAATGCCCGCATCCAGATCCTCGCCGCTTCCGGCGCGGTCAAATGACCGGTTCCTGTCCGTCCTGGCTTCAACAAACTTGTTGCGGTAGTCATCGATGATACCCATGATCTTGATTCGGATCGGGCTAGGATCGATTTCCACGTGTTCGTAGTTCGCTGCCAGCTTGCGCAGCAGCGT
>QNFR01000212.1 GCA_003646405.1 Gammaproteobacteria bacterium | reverse complement strand
TGGAGCTTGTATTTGAACGAGATCCTGAAACTGTCCAGCCCCACGGTCGAAATATTGTTGACGGACAAGCCCACGCTATCGTCGTAGGAATATTCGAGCGAATGCGTTCCCGAGTAGGCTTCATCCGTTGTGATATCCAGATCTCCGCCAAGGGAATCACCCGTCTCGAATCCGTTGGCGAGCAGTGTTGACTCGACCGGTTCGCGGGTCTGGTAGCGGTAGTCGAACCGGCGATTCGGTGCACTGTCGCCGCTGATGGCGAACTCAATGATGTCGTCGTCGGCCTGGATGTTGTCGGCCCAGTGGAAGTCGAGGCCGACCGGATCGAAACCCCCGCTCTGCCCGATCAAGGAACGTGGCACACGGATCTCGATCTCGTTTCCGCTGACGGCATATTCGATTTCCGAACTCACAGCACTCCAGTTCCAGCCGGAAGCGGTTTGCTCCAATGTCGTCAATCCCGTTCCGGGCGAACGGTTGAGTACGTAGTCATAGCCCTCCCAGCCGGTAGAGTGGTCTTGGTCGGCGTTGATAAAAAGTAGCATCCAGTTGGGGTCGGTGTGAGATGTCAACGGTTCGCGGGTCTTGGCGTAGAAGAAGATGTAGGCGGTATCTCGCGCCACCTTCATATCGAGGAGGTCGTTGCGACCGGTTGTATTGACATACGGCCCCGCGCTACCGCCTCCATCATGGCTCCTATGGAACGTATCGCCAATACCATCCCTATATTCCGGGGCGACATCGATCCACTCCGAGAAAATACCGTCGATCGTGATGGTCTGCGGAAGGCTGGATTCCGGCAACGGCCTGACTCCCTTGTATCTGCGAATGCCGTCAACCATCTGATAATAATAGTTGTCGGTATATCCACCCTTCATCGGTTCGATGTCGCGGTTATATTCGGCGTTGTACGAGTCGACAAAAAAGAAGCCATCCTGGGGTACGCGTTCGCCAAGCAGGTAGTAATTAACGTCCAGGGTATTGTAATAGGCACCCATCTCCCATTCGTTCCATCCCGTGATGAAGAGCATCTCCGGATCGAGCTGCCAACCCCGCTGCCACTGTTCCGCAAAGTACAGGCCATCGCCTTCGGTTCCCCCAACAGGAAGATGGTGCTCGTCGTAGTCCGGCTGGATACCGTTCTGGTGACTCTTCCCGATATTGTTGTTCGCATGCGAAGCGCAGGAAACAGTGGTTTCCTCCGGCCTGTCGGATGAATCGTTCCAGCCATAGTCCTGGGGCGAGGTGTCGATCCACTGCCATTTATTGTATCCATCGTCCCATGCCCAGCTTTCCCGCCATGAGAAGAAGTCCCGGATCTCCTGACTAACGGAGGTTAGCGGATTGTCAGAGGGAAGCCCGTCGGGATAGCCCAGCATAAGTGGCTTGCTATCTTATTGGAACCACAGGTCAGAATAGTAGCTTTTGGAGTAGAATTCATTGTAGAGTTGCATGACGGTCTGCGGACTTAGAGTGCGTGTAAGGAAAACGATCTGCAGTGGCGTCATGGAGCCGGCGGTTTTCATTTCGTGCAGCACTTCGCATAGCTTCATGTATTCATCGTAGTAGGTGTAGCTGTTGCTTGCGTCGAGAACCAGGACATCTACTCCCGCGTCGGTGAGCATGGAGATGTTCCTGCGGATCATCCATTCATCGTCGGCCAGGAAATACCCTGCCTCGGGCTCACCCCACCACCACCGGGACCCCGCAGGCCCGAAGTCCGGGTTGTCTGCCCATGGATCGAGCGGATAGCTGAACGGGTTGGCGGCGATAAAGTCGGTCATGTTGCGGGGACCGCCCGAGCCGTGCGCACCATGCCATGTAAAGTAGAACATTCCGACCGTCCGGTTCGTCCGTTGTGAACCGCAAATATCATGGCCGGATAAAGTTCTGTCCGCCCCGTCGGTGGCAACCCACGTGTCGGCGTAGAGATCCCGTCCGGCTTTCTTTGTCGTGAAGCTCCAGACCTCGCCTTTGGCGATGCCCTCGCCGGAATCGACTTCGTCAATCCGCCAGTAGTAGCGAACGCCTTCCTCCAGGGTCGCGACATGGTTGGTGCCGGATTGCCGACCGCGGTATATCCCGCTTGTATCAAACCGGTCCGCGTTGTCGACCGTGTCAGAATCAGTACCGAGATAGACATCGTGCTCGACCGCACCGTTGCCCGCCGACCAGCCCAGAGCCGCACTCCACTCAACCCCGCTCTGGCCATTGCGCGGGACGGGCATCCACGCCTTGTCCATGCTCGAGACCGCCGCCACCGTGGTTCTGTATGGAGGAGTGTCATCATAGTAATAATACAGCCTGCCGCCCCCGCCATAGGCGCTAATCCACCCGTTGCCGGTGAAGGTGGCGATCTGGGTACTCTGGTTCCCGCTCAGGAGTAGTTGCCCTCCCTCGATATCGATGTTGCCTGTACCGCCACCGGCATTGAGCTGTGCAAAGGTTATCGTGTTGGCATGTATGCTTCCGGCATCCAAATTGATTTGGCCAGTACCACTGTATCCAAGCCACAAATCGTCAACATTCAACTCACCTCCCTCCACGCTAATCAGCGAGTAGGTGCCTGTTCCGAATCCCATCCTTAACTGGAATGATATATCCAGAACTCCACTAGGATCCATGTACAGATACGACGACTCGCCTGAAAACCAGGACAGCGCCATGTTCTTGAACCGTCCGGCATTCGAGGAAAGACGGGGAGGATAGCTGCCGGTGGTCCTTACTCTCACCCAGTCATCAAAATCAACCGGGACACCGGCACTCCAGTTGGACGAGTTAGTCCAACCGCTTGATGTGGCCGTCGCCAGCCAATCAGTAGTAACACCAAGAGCGCTGCCTGCAATAATCGTAACTACCAACAAAATGAATGCTCTCATTTACTTATCCTTCCTACGTTGCGTGGATAGCTAATATAGATGCCGGTTACTGGTGTTGAGGTTGTGCCCGAGTCATCCTGATAATGAATAACCGATAACCATGAACTGGAACGGTTCATCCTCTCACCCGAAAAGCCCCCCTCCTGCTCGCGCAGGGGGGGGGCGTTCGTACTTCCAATACTGGGGGGCGGGATCTACTTCTCGATCACCCGGAAGAACCTCGCGGGATCGGAGGCCGGAACATTGGTCTCGGTGGTGGTGCCTACGGCCGTGATGTTCGTATAACCACCGTGGCCCGACCAGCCCGGGCTAGTGAGCGAGCCCGTGGATTCGAGGTCGTAAAGCTTCCCGGCCAGGCTGTTCCAGGCGAAGTCGAGGGTCGAACCCGCCGAAGCAGCGATCTGAAGTGTCAGCGGTTCCGGAAGGACTTTCAGCGAGATGGAATCAGCGATGACAAAGGTACCGGGATCCACGGAAGCGTCATCGGTCAGCGAGACCACGAACTCGCCGTCGG
>QNFR01000211.1 GCA_003646405.1 Gammaproteobacteria bacterium | reverse complement strand
TCTGAATCCTCAAGAAGAAATCTTCCCAGCCGGCTTATTTCGCCCGGATTGATCAGGGGTTCGTCACCTTGAATATTTATTATGATGTCCGCATCGGGTATGCTTTCGATGACTTCACCGCAACGCATTGTACCGCTGCAATGCACTTGCTTTGTCATGATTGCCTCTCCGCCAAACTTGCGCACATGATTGTAAATGCGGACATCATCCGTAGCGACAACCACTTTGTACAATACATCAGACATTACGGCGCGTTCATATACACGTTGAATGATTGTTTTGCCTTTGACTTTAATCAACGGTTTGCCGGGCAATCTTGAGGACCCGTAACGTGCTGGAATTATACCAAGAACATTCATAAATGCGTTTCCTATTATCTCAACTAACGAATACCGCTATCCCATCTCAAATATCAGCGTTAAAAATAGAAAACTTCTTATAAACTAATACATTACACATTACAAATATTATTCATATCATTGCACATGCATCTGCTTATCAGTCTGTTACTTTTCACTTTTCTATCTTGGAATAGCCCCACACGGGATGTTGTCACAACTTACGATCAGGGCATAGACACGCTCTATGCGTATGTAGATGACCAAAATAAGACGTACTTCCAGTATTTCAGCCCATCAGGACATATTTCACATGAATTGCAGCAGCAATTTCATGTGCGAAAGTCTGATATGCTTCTCTTTCGCAGTTATGCATCAGATGATACGGTGAGTACGGGTCTTACAGTACTGATTCCATTTGCACAGAAAGAACTATTAAAAACAAAGAGTGCTACCACAGATTGTATTCCGGTCATATACACGGTCAGAAAAAAAGAAACTGTTTTCAAGATTGCAAGACGATATTTTGACCTGAAGTAGGATCAATTGCGCAAACTGAACTATTTGCCATCCAATGACATCTCGATTGATCAGCAATTGCTCGTCGGATGGTTTGTGCTCCACCCGGTAGGTGAATCGCTACATACCGGTGATCTTCCGGCACGTGCGCCAGAGCCGATTGACCCTTTTTATCCTGAAGATCCCACGCTCCAGATTGGTGTGGCATACTGGAAGAAAACGGACACTCATGCATCGCACATGTTTGCCATGCACCGGTCTGCCAGGATCAACTCCATGATAGAAATCACAAACCCAATGTTCAAGAGCAAGGTGCTTGTTAAGGTCGTAGGTAGAATCCCTCCTACGTATAAAGACGACATTGCGCTTGTGGTATCTCCGGCCGTTGCAAAAAAACTGGGGGTTCTGGATCCACGTTTTAGAGCAGAAATGAGGTTTGTCGAGTGATTTTGTGATCTTTGCGCCACATTTTTTGACCAATGGAATTTCACGAAAATATACTCACCACGATCGGCAATACACCGCTGGTCAAACTCAATAAAATTGTAGCGGATGTGCCCGCCACGGTCCTCGCCAAACTCGAGACATTCAATCCCGGTCATTCGATCAAGGATCGCATGGCACTCAAGATGATTGACGATGCCGAAGCACGAGGCGACCTGAAGCCAGGGAGTACTATTATAGAATGTACATCGGGCAACACCGGGATGGGATTGGCCATTGCAGCAGCTGTCAGGGGATACAAATGCATCTTTACGACGAATGACAAACAGTCGAAAGAAAAAATCGACATGCTCAAGGCATTGGGTGGTGAAGTCATCGTATGTCCCACCAGTGTAGGACCTGATGATCCGCGGTCATATTATAGCGTCGCCGACAAGCTGAACAAGCAAATTCCCAACTCATACTGGTGCAATCAATACGACAATCCATCAAATGCCGAGGCACATTTCGAATCGACGGGACCGGAGATCTGGAAGCAAACAGACGGCAAGATCACGCACCTCGTCGTGGGTGTTGGTACAGGAGGGACAATTTCAGGTACTGCGCGTTTTCTCAAGTCAAAGAATCCAAACATTCAGATCTGGGGTATTGATACCTATGGTTCTGTATTTAAGAAGTATCACGAGACAGGAGAATTTGATGACAATGAGATATACCCTTACATCACAGAGGGCATCGGTGAGGACATTCTGCCCAAGAATGTAGATTTCTCCCTTATCGACCACTTTGAAAAGGTCACCGACAAAGACGGCGCAGTAGCTGCACGACAGTTGGCACGGGAGGAAGGTATTCTTCTGGGATATTCTGCCGGATCGGCAATAGCAGGTCTCAAACAACTCAAGAACAAGCTGACAAAAGATGATTTGGTTGTCGTGATCATGCACGATCACGGCTCCCGGTATGTAGGCAAGATCTACAATGATGACTGGATGCGCGAAAGGGGATTTCTCGATGCGGAAATGACCGTAAATGATGTCTTGCGCCATCTCCAGGCACAGGAAATGATCGTTGCGCATAAGGAGGATAATGTGCGGACCGTGTATGATCTGATGAGAGATCATGATCTGTCGCAACTGCCAATTATGAAGGATGAAGAAATCGTGGGAAGCGTCACCGAAACGGCTATCCTCTCCTATTTATTGGAAAACCCATTGCGCAATGGTGAAAAATCAGTTGTCGAAGTGATGGGTAACCCCTTCCCTGTCGTCGAAGACAATCTGCCCTTCAGTAAGCTCAATAGTTATTTTTCTAAAACAACACCGGCTGTAATCACACGAGACGTAACCGGCAAGCGTTATATATTGACGAAGTATGATATCATTCAAATGATCTGCTGAGAAAAATACTTATTGCGGTTATTTCAGTTTTTTCACTACTTGTTTCCGTCAAAGGACAAGATGCCTATTTCACGCAATTCTATGCCAATCCTCTCGAACTCAACCCGGCACTGACGGGGGCAGTGGAGGGAACTTATCGCGTGTCAATCTCGTATCGCGACCAATGGAGCGGTTTGGTTGATAATCCATACAAGACATTTGGCCTCTATGGAGATATGCGATTTGATGTTGGCAAGAATGGAAATGACTTTGTAGGTGGAGGGATCACTTTTTTATCTGATAAGGTTGGCACATTTGATTTCAACACACTGGGCATCAAACTGTCAGGTGCATTTCACAAAAGCCTTGATAAGCAAACAAAACAATACCTCTCGGGAGGATTATATTTTGGCATAACTCAAAAGAATGTCAATGTCGAACAGTTGTTCTTTGATGATCAGTTTAATGGATTAAACGGATATAACTTCCCGACAGGTGAGGTATTCCCTGAAAACAATTTTGGGTTTATGGACTTGGGCATGGGCCTTAATTATGCCATTTCCCCAACGGATGCGACACAATTCACAATTGGTGGATCGGTTGCTCACCTCCATGAACCCTCTGCCTCATTCGGTTCTCGAACTGGCGAAGTGGATGTTCCGGATATCAAGCTCTACAGGAAGTGGACAGGGTATTTCAGCGCCAGCTTTGATGTGGGTGAGACT
>QNFR01000210.1 GCA_003646405.1 Gammaproteobacteria bacterium | reverse complement strand
CACCGGGTCCCAGTTCACCAGGCGGTTACCACGGTAGATCAGGCCTTCCTTATAGAGCTGGATAAAGACATCCTGCACGGCTTTGGATAAACCGGGCTCCATGGTAAAGCGCTCCCGGGACCAGTCCAGGGATGAGCCCAGGCGCCGCAACTGGCGCGTGATGGTGCCACCGGATTCCTCTTTCCACTCCCAGACTTTTTCCAGAAAGCCCTCGCGCCCCAGATCGTGGCGGCTCACGCCTTTCGCTTCCAGTTGGCGCTCCACCAACATCTGGGTGGCAATGCCCGCGTGATCGGTGCCCACTTGCCACAGGGTGTTATACCCCGACATGCGGTGATAGCGGATGAGCGCATCCATCAGCGCTTCCTGAAAACCGTGGCCCATATGCAGGCTGCCGGTTACATTGGGCGGGGGAATCATGATGCTATAGGCTTCATCGCCGCCCTGGGGTGCGAAATAACCTTTGGCCTCCCACTCCTGGTACCAGCGGGTTTCTATGTTGGCGGGTTGGAAAGTTTTATCCATTGCTGTTTGGTTCCGGCGTATAGCCAAGTATCAAAAACGCGAGATTATACGCGAAATCAAACCTTCAGGTCGTGTTTTTCCAGCTGATAGCCGCGTTCTTTGTAGAACGACCAGGATTTGCGCAATGCGGCAAGGCTGTTGGGGTCCTGGGTGACCACTTCGGCTACCCGGTGAAAGCGGCTGAAGAACTTGGGAATTTCCAGATCGAGGTTAATCAAGAGGTCATTATGGGAGGAGGGCTCCTGCCCCCAACCTATCGCGATGCTTTCTGAGTGTTCCTGACCCTCCAGGCCGTGGGGCAGGAAGCTACTGGGACGAAAACTCCACAGTAGCTGGTCCAGTTCACGTGCTTGATTTTCATCGGGGGCATTTATATAGATGCGATGCCCTTGCGCGAAGGCCTTGTCGGCAAGTCGGGCGGCGACATGCAGTCGCTGCCCGTAATCGTTGCTCTGGACCACATAAAAGCCAACCCGGGTCACGCGCTTACTTACCTGCGCGGTCTGTCAGGTACTGGGTGAGCAGGGCCACGGGCCTTCCGGTGGCGCCCTTGGGCGCGCTGTTCCAGGCAGTGCCGGCAATATCCAGGTGAGCCCATGTGTATTTCTTGGCGAACCGGGACAGGAAGCAGGCCGCAGTGATGCTGCCACCGCCGGGGCCACCCAGGTTGGAGACATCGGCAAAGTTGGTGTTTAACTGCTTCTGGTAGTCGTCCCACAGGGGCATATGCCAGGCGCGGTCATGGGATGTAACACCGGCTTCCAGTAATTGTTGGGCCAGTTCATCCTTGTTGGCATACAGGCCGGTGGCATGGGCACCCAGGGCGACCACGCAGGCACCGGTCAGGGTGGCAATGTCGATGACGGCCTGTGGCTTGAAGCGCTCGGCGTAGGTCAGGGCATCGCACAGCACCAGTCTACCTTCTGCGTCGGTATTGAGAATCTCAATGGTTTTACCGGACATGCTGGTTACAACGTCACCGGGCTTGGTGGCCCGGCCGCTGGGCATGTTTTCAACAGCGCCGACGATGCCGATCACGTTGATGGCCAGCCCGATATCACAGATGGCTTCCATGGTGCCAAAGACACTGGCGGCGCCCCCCATGTCGTATTTCATTTCGTCCATTTTCGCGCCGGGCTTGAGTGAAATGCCGCCGGTATCGAAGGTCACACCCTTGCCAACCAATACATAGGGCTTCTGGCTGGGCTTTCCACCCTTGTAGTTCATGACGATCAGGCGCGCCGGTTCGTCACTGCCGGCAGAGACAGAGAGCAGGGCGCCCATGCCCAGCTCGGCCATTTTTTTCTCGTCCAGAATCTGGGTAGTGAGCTTGCTGTTTCCCTTAGCCAGTTTGCGGCCCCAATCCGCCAGGTAGCGTGGCGTACAAATGTTCGCTGGCAGATTGGCCAATTCCTTCGCGCTATTCATTCCCACCGCTGTTGCATGTCCGGTATTCAACGCCTTCTGTGCGGCGCGGGAAGTGATGTCTGCACCGTGACCGACCACCAATTTTGCAATTTTGGGGGCATCCTTGGGCTTGGAGATCGTTTCGGTATAACGATACAGGGATGCGCTGATACCCCGGGCGAAACTCTCCAGTAGCCAGGCAGCATCGGTATCCTTGATATTCAGGTCTGCGGTCAGCACCGTGGCATCTTTCGCCTGGGTGCTGGCGATGGCCGCGTATACAGACTGGGTAAATGTTCGCGCCGCGTCCCTATCGAATTTTTTTGCGTCGCCGCAACCTATCAACAGGATACGCTTCGCTTTTCCGGCACCGGGCAACAGCAGTTTCTGACCGGATTTGCCGGAAAAGTCACCCAGCTTGATGGCTGCAGACAGAGCGCCGGAAGCCAGTTGATCCAGTTGTTGCGCCGCGGCGGGCAGCTTTTTCCCGGTGAACACAGGGGCGACCACACAGGCCGTGACAGTCTTGCTCACATCGGGGTTCTGTTGCGCTTTGAACGTAATATTGGTCATGTGGATTTCCTTCACAAAGAATCAGGGGGTGTAGTGTATGATGTTGCGCTGCTAAACTGAACAAATTCACACATACAAATTCTAAAATATGAGAATACTGCGTTACCTCAGCCGAGAAGTTATGACCCATATGGTTGCGGTGAGTTTCATACTATTGGTTATTATTTTCAGTGGCCGCTTCGTGAAATACCTGGCCGAGGCGGCAACCGGTGATATTGCGGCGGATATTCTGTTGCCGGTGATGTTTTATCGCCTGCCGGGTTTTCTCGAACTGATTATTCCCCTGGGTTTGTTTATCGGTATCCTGATGTCCTACGGGCGGCTCTATGTCGAGAGTGAAATGGTCATACTGTCGGCCTGCGGCGTGAGCCCGACTCGCCTGGCGGCCTATACACTGGTCCCGGCATTCTTCGTTATGGTAATTGTCGGTAGCCTCAGCCTCTATGTAAGCCCGTTGGGCGCGGCGAAATCGGAGGCACTGCTGGACGACCCCCGTTCCTCCCAGGGGCTGAATGCGCTGGTTGCGGGGCGCTTTCAGACACGCAGGAAAAATAATGCAGTTAGTTATACCGAGGCTATTCACGCCGAGACCGGGGTGATGCAGGGCGTGTTTCTCTCCAGTACCAAGGTGAATGATGAGGGCGTTCCCCGTATGACGGTTACGGTAGCCGCTGAAGGCGAGATAATAACAAAACCCGAGAGCGGTGCGCGTTATCTGGAGTTGCGCGACGGCTACCAATATGAGGGGACTCCCGGTGGCCTGGACTACCGGATTATCAGCTTTGAGCGTTTCGGCGAGTTGATCCCGGAGAAAAAAGATGGCATCAGATCGGCGGCTCCGGTTGACGGAAAGCCTACCCTGGAATTGCTTAAGTCGGCCGACCCGGAGGATATCGCCGCCCTGCATTGGCGCCT
>QNFR01000209.1 GCA_003646405.1 Gammaproteobacteria bacterium | reverse complement strand
CAGCATCATGAAGGCGATTGGCATACTCGCGGAAATACTAATGCGACTATTCCTGCTCCAGCGGGTGTTCATGAAAGAATGGTGCAATGGCTTAACGCCCGGCAACGGGGTGTGACCCGGGCACGGGAAGAGATTTGCGCCCAAGATGTGTTTGTCTATCATGCGGCCGAAATCAATATTGTTCTTAATTCCATGAATTACGGCCAACCCAATATGGTTAACGAGGTTTTGCCCTATACCGATTTGGATCTGGTCTCCTATTCATGCTACGAGTCCTGCATCGGCCCGGCACTAGGTGGCGATACCGAGGCGCTTAGGCGCGCCGTGCTGTTTATTAAACGGATGATGCCCGACAGCGCGGCGTTTGGCAGCGACAATGTTTATCTCGGTGAGTATGGTATTCCCGGAAATGATTTTACTCTGGCACAAGTTGAAACGGTAATGACCAATACCGTGACCATCGGGCTAGAGGAAAACTCCCCCTATATCATCTATTGGCAGCTCTATGACAATGAACTTAAAGACCCAGACACCCCGCTTCCGGTAACTTCAAACAATGATGTTCGAGGTTTCTGGTTGGTAAAACCCGATGGCACAAAATCGTGGCATTACGATTATCTTAAAGCCGTGATTGAGCAATAACCTTCATAAAAGGAGCACAAAGATGAAATCAAAACCCCTGACAAAAATGGTTGGATATGGCATACCCTTGATTATTTTAACCCTCTCCTGCTCATTTAAAGCTGACAACATGAAAGAGACTAAAAACCCGGAAATCATAGGTTCATCACATGTGATTCCGAGATATTACTTTGGAAAAGAGGATTGCCTGAACCAAGGTGCAGACGTGCTTTTGGAGATGGGCTCCAAGGTGATTAAAATATGGTACTACCACGGCGGTGAAACTCCTGATGTCATGTATCCGTGGAATTCAAGCTGGCCGACGAATATTACATCGCTTGCTGATGGTCTGAACAATACGCACTACACGGAACTATTTGACAAGCCGTTCAAAACATTCGTGATGAACGTGGCCTCGTTTGTTCATCCGACGAATCCCTATTATTGGCAAGAGAACATTACACAATCTCAAATTGATCAGGAAGAGGCTGAGTTTTATGAATTCACCAAAGCCCTGCTTCAAAAATATGCAGGGACAGGCAAGATCTTTGTTCTGCAACACCACGAAGGCGATTGGCATACCCGCGGCCATACCGATGCAACTATTCCCGCCGCGGAAGGTGTTCATGAGCGAATGGTAGAATGGCTCAACGCCCGCCAAAGAGGTGTCACCCGCGCGCGGGAAGAGTTGGGAGCCAAGGAGGTGTTCGTCTACCACGCCGCAGAAATCAACATGGTTCTTAATTCCATGAACGATGGCCAGCTCAATATGGTTAACGATGTATTGCCCCGCACCACGTTGGATCTGGTCTCCTATTCCTGCTACGACACCTGCATCGGGCCGCCCCTGGCCGGAAAACCCAAAGAGCTCGCGGATGCCGTGCGGTATATCAAAAAGCATATGCCTGATAGTGCGGCATTCGGGAACAACAATGTCTATCTTGGCGAATATGGCGTTCCAGAAAACAACTACACCCCGGAGCAGATTGAAACGGTGATGACCAACACCGTGACCACAGGACTGGCAGAAAAATGCCCCTACATCATTTATTGGCAGCTTTATGACAATGAAATCATAAACACCAACGCCGCACTTCCGATCACTTCAAACGATGATGTCCGGGGATTTTGGTTGGTTAAACCGGACGGAACAAAGTCGTGGCATTACGACTACCTTCAATCCGTAATTAACAACTAACATAAAGTAATAAAGGGAACACATTATGAAACCAACCCGGAGCCATCCGCTACCCAACGGTGGAGCTGCACCTTCAACACATTGCGGCTTTGCCCCGAAAGCACCTCCAGCAACGAGAGGTCGAACACCTCCGCCTTCCGCAAATCCCCCAACGTCTCGTTTAATTTCATGAAAGCAGGTTATCATTTAAGCTAACCATTTCACTTGGAAAATAGATTTTCTAGTGTATGTCGCCTTTTGCCAAAAACTGGCGCTGTCCGACAGTTTCGAGCAAAAACGCCCAGATCTTCGCCCGGCATGATAAACTGATTACCTTCCGGTCAATCCAACTCTGGCAAGCGAGACGCTTACCCTACTCTGGGAATCCATGCCCCCGGTTTTCGCCGGGCAGGCAGGATGCCTGCGATACGCCCATACCGTCGGCTTCCAGCCGGCCTTGCCGACCAAGGGTCGACAAGACACATCCGCGATCAAGGGTCGCGGCTTAGGGGAGTGGAAATAATTGAAATACCTTTTACAACCGCAGAACACGCAGAACTACGCAGAATGGATAACCGTATTCTACAGACTTTTTCTGCGATATTCTGCGTATTCTGCGGTTGTTGTTTTTCTTTGGGTCACACAGCAACCGGTACAATGGGAAATTCCGACCCCCTAATACATGAAAAATCCGGGGTCGGCCGGTGGGGGGACTAAAGGCGGAACTACATGTTTCCATTCCGCAACCGTTGCTCCATCTGGGCGGCATGGCGCTTGGCATCCATGGGCAGATGCTTGCCGAGTTTGGCTTTTTTGTAGATTTCGGCAGCTTCGGCGAGGCGGCCTTCGCGCTGGTAGTTTCCGGCGAGGGTGAAGTAGGCCTCGGGTGCGGCACGGCCACTGGCGACGGCGGCCTTGAGCACGGCCTCGATCTCGGCGACCCGTTTGGCTTGGTCGAGGAAGTAGATGTGGGCGGAGAGGTAGCTCCAGTTTTCGGGAACGAGGCTTCCTGCGGTTTCCAGCCATTGAAAACCCTCTTCACTATTTTTCTGACAGAGCAGTACGCCAAGATTATAGGCCGCCTGCGCCATTTGCGGATCGGCCTTGAGGGCGGTGCGCAGGTGGGTTTCGCAGGCCTCCACCTCGCCAAATTCAGCTTCGAGCAGGGCGAGGTTAAAGTTTACCATGGGGCTTTCGGGTTCAATCAGGGCAGCCTGTTGAAGTAGTTCGTAGGCGTTGGTGTTGTTGCCGGAGCGGGCGTGGACCATAGAGGCATTGATCATGGGTTGGATGATGTCGTCGCGCAATTCCATCGACTTGTTGTAGGCGGCGAGCGACTTTTCGGACTCGCCCATGCGGTCGAAGTAGATGCCCTGGTTGTAGTGGGTCGACCAGCGGTCGGGCCAGATGACCAGCGAGTTCCAATAGTCGGAATGAGCATCCTCGAAGGCCTTGCGCTCCTCTTCGCCGTAGCCGGATAGATCCCGTGCAAGTAGTGCCGAGGCGGCGCGGATGCGCACGGTGCGGAATTCGTCCGTGGTTGCCTTGAGCAGCAACCGGGTGGTTTCAGGCGATTCATCGTATTGCAGCGAGGCTGCGGCGACGGAGCGCACCCACTCGGACTTTCCGTCCAGCTGCTTG
>QNFR01000208.1 GCA_003646405.1 Gammaproteobacteria bacterium | reverse complement strand
CCCTACGGGTGAAGTCAAAGCCGTATATCCCGTCCCGATCGCGGATCACATATCTCGGCCCGGTTTCCCAGGGATAGGCTTCTACGATCTGCTGGCCTGTCCACGCAGCAGAGGGAGAATCAGTGACGTTGAAATGGATGATCCGGCGCCTGGCGTTGTCCAAGACAAGGAAGACATAGAGCACTCGTAAAGTTGCTGTCGGGACGGTGAAGAAATCGATCGAGGCAATATCCTTGGCGTGGTTGTTCAGGAAGGTCCGCCATGACTGAGAAGGGCGATGCTCTGGCTTGATCATGTACTTCGACACTGTAGCTTGGCTAACGTCGATGCCCAGCTTGAGAAGCTCACCATGGATGCGGGGCGCGCCCCACAGGGGATTGGCCTGCGACATCTGCCGGATCAACTCACGTATCTCACGTGACACTCTGGGTCGGCCTGAATTGCGCTGAAGGACTTCGATCTGGTGCCGTAGTGCCGCGTTCTCGAGGATCAGGGTTTGACGAGTCCGGAATACGGAAAGTAGAAACTGAAGGATAAGTATTGAGCATAATAGATGCTCATCGGCCCGGCCGCGTAAGTCCTTAGATTGCATGGCGGATGAATAAACAGAAGGCGCACCACAAAATAGGGACGGCCCGGATGGGCCGTCCCTCGTCACGTCTTCAGAGCAGAAGCAGCTTAGCGATACAGAGCCTTGACGGCACCGAAGCTCTCGCTCTGGTTGGCCACGGGTTCCTCGAAGCTGGCCTTGACCTGCAGGATGGCCGTGCGGCCCCAACCCTGGTCGGGATCCCACTCGCCGAGGTACCAGGACCAGGTGTCAACGCCGTTGAAGTCGGTCTGGCCGCCAACGCCGGGGTTGATGTAGCCGAAGTAGCAATCGACGCCATCGGGAACCACGATGCCGGTCTCGGCGACGTCCACGTAGGTGTAGACGGTCGGCGGGAACACGGTGTCATCCGGATCCAAGGCCATGAAGTCGCCCATGAAGGTGGTGTTGAAGCCGCCGGGCATGGCGCCGACTTCCACGAACCAACCAGACTGAATCAGACCCGCGCAGGGGAAACCGAACTCGGTCAGGTACAGGTCAGCACCCGTGTTGTTCGTGAAGAAGCCCATGAAATGGCTTCCCCAGCCATCGAAGGAACCGCCAGTGGTCGGGATGAAGTCGATAACGCCGCCGGTGTTGTACTCGAAGTCATCACGGGACGCACTGCCGGACGTAGCGGAGCTCGGGTTAATCGGCATGGTCTGGCCATTCTTGCCAACGATGCCGTCGGCGGCGAAAGCGGCCGAAGCGATAAGGGTGAACAAACCGATGAACAGTATTGTCTTTCTCATCATGCAACCCTCCGTACAGGTTTAAGGTTGTGGTGCGATCGAATTGGCGATTGAGGCGATCGATCGCTTTGTGAACTTATATTATCATAAATTTGCGGTTAGGACCTCTAGAATAACCAAAATTTTGTAGATTTTCTTTTCTTAAAATATTCGATTATTGGAAGTTAATGGCCAGATCTGTCCCTGTCCCTCCTGAATATCCATCCGGCATCTGAATTCGGCGATCTCAGCCAGACCAATCAGGCCGCCAATACAAGAAGAGCCCGAAATTGCTTTTTTCTGATATCCCGTCAGGATTCTTAGTAAAAATTCACGCTGAGCGTTCTACCCGAGGAGCCAATGCTTTAAATTGTTATATAGCAAATAGTTAAATGACGCCCGACCCACCTGGATCGGGTTTTTGCGTATCTGGGCAACGTGTTTTGAGATGGGGTGTAGCTTGTAAGTGAAGCCATAACACGCTCAAGACCGGTTATTTGACAACCTTCAAACTATATGGGCGCCATATGGCGCCATTTTTGTCTCAGATTCTCAGATTCTGTGCCTCGTGGACTGGTTCGGTTAACACTGCAAATTCATATATTTCAGTCCGGACGGAATATTTGGTAGGCAGAGCCGGTGAATCACGCGTGTTGGGGTCAACCTGGTCTTCAGATGTGGTATGCTTGGGGCGCTAAACAGTATGGGAACCGGGCAGATGGCATTTCGAGAAGGGACAGAGATGAAGAACTCAATGGGAATTCGCCGCTTCGCGCTGACCTGTGCGCTAGCCCTGCTCTCCCTGGCCGCCACCTCCCCCGCTGCCGCGGAGGAGCGGAACCAGGTCCGGATCCCGTACCAGAAAGAGGTCCCGGACGACCCCTACGTCGCCTCTCCCCGTGCCGAGCATCCACGGTCGCCCGCCACACGCTTCACCCGGGATTCGTTCTTCGCGGTTCAGGTGAACGTCGACGATCTCGGACAGAACATCGACGGTGACGCCGCCAACGAGCCGTCCATCGCCGTGGACCCCACCGATCCGGACAAGATGGTGATCGGCTGGCGGCAGTTCGACAACGTCGCGAGCAATTTCCGCCAGGCGGGCTACGCCTATACCGTCGACGGTGGACAGACCTGGACTTTCCCCGGGGTGATCGAGCCTGGCGTCTTCCGCTCCGATCCCGTGCTGGACTCGGATTCGCAGGGAGGGGTTTATTACAATAGCCTCACGGTCGAGGGCAGCAGCGACTATCTCTGCGACGTCTTCCGTTCTACCGAAGCCGGCTTGCCCTGGGATGCCGGCACGCCGGCCCAGGGTGGCGACAAGCAATGGATGGTGATCGACAAGACCGGCGGTGTCGGCGACGGTAACATTTACTCCTTTTGGACCAGCTACTGGAGCATCTGCGGCCCGGGCTTCTTCACGCGATCCGTGGACGACGGCGACTCGTACGAGTCCTGCGTCGAGATCCCCGACGATCCGTACTGGGGAACGCTCGCGGTGGCGCCCGGGAGCGGGTTCAACCCCAGCGGCGTGCTCTACACCGTCGGAGCCTACGACGACGATCTCGTCGTGGCCCGCTCGACCAATGCCCGCTATGCCGGGCAAGCCGTCAGCTGGGGCCTGTCGACCGTCGTCGACCTCGGCGGTTTCATCGATTCGCGCACCGGCCCCAATCCCGAGGGTCTGCTCGGACAGGCGCACATCGCCACCGCGTCCAGCGATGATCCGGTGGGCCACGCGGTCTACGTTCTCTGCTCGGTGAACCCGCCGGGTAGCGATCCGCTGAACGTGATGTTCGCTGGTAGTACCAACAGTGGATCCACCTGGAGCGCGCCGGTCCGCGTGAACGATGACTCGGGCAACGCCTGGCAGTGGTTCGGGACGATGTCGACCAGCCCCTCCGGGCGGATCGACGCCGTCTGGCTCGACACGCGCGACAATCCGGGCACCTATCTGTCGTCCCTCTACTACTCCTATTCCACGGACGGAGGGGCGACGTGGTCCGCGAACGAGCGGCTGTCGGAGGCCTTCGATCCGCATCTCGGCTGGCCGAATCAGAACAAGATGGGCGACTACTTCCACATGGTCTCCGACGACGCGGGCTTCAGCCTGGCCTGGGCGGCCACGTT
>QNFR01000207.1 GCA_003646405.1 Gammaproteobacteria bacterium | reverse complement strand
TTCGATCACTCTTTTCGAGAAAATCCCTTTAAACAAGGACTTTATCGACAAACCACATGGAGCTGAGAATGACATGTTTACTAACCAATTGAATTTATTCAATAATTAACCGGACACTAGTGAGGTAAAGTGATGTTTAACCAGGGGGGAAACAGTGAGCTTTTGGAACAGAGCAGAGGCGGCCCGGTGGGAGAATCCTCGTGGCTCCTAAGAGGCGTCCGGGTAACCGGAACGACCCTCGATACTAGAGAGAGGCAGCTCCACGACGAAGATTTGTCAGGCGGTTCCGACCCGCGAATATCAGATTGATCAACCGTCGTAAAACGCTGCCCCTGCTCTGTCTCAAGAGCTTACTGAGAGAGGAAAATATGAAAGAATGATGGAATCGATTGACAGGTCACAACATATCAGGAGTCTGTCGGGACAACATATAACACACCTACTATACTGGGGAAATTGCACACCCAGCCGTATAAAACCCTTTTTCCAGTGGAGTTGACATGAACAATACACCCGAATACCGGCGTTATGTGGCTATCAATGCCGACGATCGCAGCCTCAGTATCGAGCAGGAGCCCATACCCATTCCCAGTGCCGCTGAAGTGCTTATCAAGGTGAGCGCCGCAGGCCTGAACCGGGCCGACCTGCTGCAGCGAAAGGGCTTGTACCCACCACCCGCCGACGCATCACCCATCATGGGCCTGGAAGTCGCTGGAGAAGTGCTGGCCGTGGGCGCCGATGTAAGCAACTGGCAGGTGGGTGATAATATCTGCGCCCTCACCCACGGTGGCGGCTATGCAGACTACACCGTGGCACCGGCGAGCCAGTGCCTGCCCATCCCGACAGGATTTTCTATGGCTGAGGCCGCCGCACTGCCAGAGGCCCTGCTCACCGTATGGCATAACATTTTTCAGCGGGCCGCATTACAGCCGGGAGAAAAAATACTGATCCACGGCGGCGCCAGTGGTATTGGCACCCTGGGCATCGCCATATGTAAAGCCCTGGGCGGCGAGGTCTACACCACCGCCGGCAGTGATGAGAAGTGTCAGGCATTACAGGAATTGGGCGCCACCCGGGCTATCAACTACAAGACCGAAGACTTTGAACAGGTTATATCGGGGTTGGAGCTAAAGGGTAAAATCAATGTCATCCTGGATATGGCCGGCGGAGATTTTATCCAGAAGAATATCAATATCGCCGCACCGGAGGGCCGTATTGTCTATATCGCCTTCATCCGCGGTTTTAGCGCGGAGGTCAACTTCGCGCCACTGCTGATAAAGCGCCTCACCATTACCGGCTCCACCCTGCGCGCCCAGACTTTTGCGCAGAAATCCGTTATGGTCAAGGAAATCCTCGAGCATGTTTATCCTCACCTCGAAAACGGCACGATCAAGCCAATCGTGGACCGTGTATTTCCCCTGAACGAGGTGGAACAAGCCCACGCGCACATGCGCAGTGGTCAACATATGGGGAAAATTATTCTGGAAATGTAGCCGGTGCCGGGGTCACCAACTACATTTTCGCGACCGGTGCTTACGACACGGTTAACGGCGTGAGCAAATGCCACTTCAGCATCGTGCCCTGGCAACACGTAGTCCGGCGCCAATACCAAAGCACGGCACACCTCGCTCAGGGGGGGGGAAAGGTATTGCCAAACCCTACTCGAGCACGGATGATTGGGACCTGACCATTGTTTTGACAATTAAAACTATCAAACAGGTTTTAGCCACTAACGAGAAGCCCGGTTTTTCATGATGCACCGATCAAGTCTGCTGTGCCTTGCGCTCATTCTCTTTATTGCCGCCTGTGGTGACACAGACCCAGCCTCCGGGACGGGGCATGGCGAGACACCTGCAGCCGTTGTCGAACAGGAAAGTGGCCTGCAAGACACTGCACTTCCTGAATCCCATAACGTCATACAAACCCGGCTTGGCGACCTGGACACACTGGTAAAGAGCAGGGTTATCCGGATTCTCACCGTATACAGCGTCGGTCGATATTACGTGGATAATGCCCAGGCAAAGGGGCTTGTCACGGAGACATCACAACGCTTCGAGGACTTTCTCAACAATCGTCTGAAGCGCAAGCACGTCCGGGTACTTGTGGTCATCATTCCGGTGGCGCGAAACCAATTGATTCCGGCCCTACTGGCAGGTCGCGGCGACATTATCCAGGCCAGCCTGTCCATCACGCCCGAGCGAGAGGAATGGGTGGACTTCAGCATCCCCGCCAGCAAACCCTTATCCGAGATCCTGGTAACCGGACCCTCTGCGCCACAGCTGGATTCAATTGACGACTTGTCTGACCAGATTCTCTATGTGCGCCACTCCAGTAGCTATCGCCAGAGTGTGGACAGTATGAATGAACGATTCCAGCGCGAGGGTAGGGCACCGGCCCTCATAGAAACCATGTCTGAGCTGCTGGAGGACGAAGACCTGGTAGAGATGGTCAACGCCGGCCTGCTGCCCTGGGCAATTATCGACGACTACAAATTACAGTGGTGGAAAGAGGTATTCACCAAGCTGGTGGCAAGAGACGATATCGTGTTCCGCTCAGGTGCGCAGACAGCCTGGGCGTTGCGCAAAGACAGCCCCCAACTCAAAAAAGCGATCAATGACTTCCTCAAGACGAACCGGGAGGGCACCCTGATCGGCAACGTGTTGAAAAACCGTTATATCCGCGACTTCGACTGGGCGGCCAACGCCCTGAAGCAGGAAGACTACCTCCGTTTTAAAAAACTTGAGGGCATTTTCCAGAAATACGGTGAACAATACGGTATCGACTACTTGATGGTCGCCGCCCAGGGCTATCAGGAATCACGACTGGACCAGAGTGCTCGCAGTCGTTCGGGGGCGATCGGGGTCATGCAGATAAAGGCCAGTACGGCAGGTGATCGCAACGTCAACATCAAAAACATTCATAACGTCGACGCCAATATTCACGCCGGCGTCAAATACCTGAACTTTCTGCGCAACCGCTATTTCGACGATCCAGAAATTACCAGCCGGGACCAAACCCTGCTGGCGCTGGCTGCCTATAACATTGGACCCAACCGCATGATCAACTTGCGTGACAAGGCAGAGAAACAGGGATACGACCCCAATATCTGGTTCGACAACGTAGAGCTGATGGCGGCCAAGGACGTTGGCCGGGAGCCGGTCCAATATGTGGCCAATATCTACAAATATTACCTCGCATACCTTATGTCGGCTGAGCAAATGTTACAGCGCCATGCGGCCAGGGAGAAAGCCGGCATAAATTGAATTTACGGTTCGTCGCCCAGTGCAACACTGGCGCATCATTCAAATAATAAACGATGTCTCCCTGACGGGGGCGCCGTACCAGTTTGCTGGCGGGCAGCTATCGTTTGGCTGCGGCCTTCTTGCGAACCGGAGCTTTTTTCCTGGCAGGGGCCTTTTTCCTGGACGCCGCTTTTTTCTTGGCAGCTGGCTTTTTCTTGGCAGCGGGCTTTTTCTTGGC
>QNFR01000206.1 GCA_003646405.1 Gammaproteobacteria bacterium | reverse complement strand
GTGGAGTTGCAGTGTATGAGCGACATGCATGTCGCCCCAACAGGCAAAAGATCTGCTTTGTTGGCAACCCGAATCACCGGAATTTTCTTTGCGTCCGCCTTGGCTTCAACCGCCTTTTCAAACTCCGTAACCCGGTCGCCTTCATGCAGCAGCACGATCACATCGGCGCGGTCGAACACCTTCTCGGTTTTACCGATGCGCTTTTCGCCAAGCGTGGTCGTGTCGTCCAGGCCCGCGGTATCGAGAAACACCACCGGTCCGATCGGCAGTAGCTCCATCGGTTTTTCCACCACGTCGGTCGTCGTGCCCGGGTGCGACGATACGATCGAAACATCCTGCCCCGCCACCAAATTCAGGAAGCTGGATTTACCCACATTTGTTCTTCCGAACAACGCAATGTGCAATCTTAAACTTTTAGGTGTTGTTTTCATTTTTCGTATTGCGTACTGCGTATTCTTCAGGTTTCAAGTTTCAGATTTCAGGTTTCCCTATGCCCCAATGCCATCAGGTTCTGCGGGGAGAGGGTTTTCTCCACCAACTCTTTTCCCAACTCCTGAATAAGAAACTTCCTAAAATCCGATCGATCAGTCGGATCCGCCCGATCTTTAAAAGATTGAACCAACTCCGTGGCTTTTTCGTATCCAATGGCCGGGAGGAAGGCGGTGACGATTTCCAGGGATTGGGAAAACTGCCGCTCGCATTCGGCTTCATCGGCCTCGATGCCGTCGGCGTGCTTGGCGAGCATTCCGGCGGCGGCACCGAGCAGCTCCATCGACTCCAGCAGCGCGGAGGCGAGCAACGGCATGAATTCATTGATCTGCAAGCTGCCGCGCGAGGCGCATTCGGTGACGATAAAATCGTTGGCCTGAACCTTGATCCCGATCTGCATCACGCTTTCGAGGATCACGGGGTTCACCTTGCCGGGCATGATCGACGAACCGGCCTGAACGGCGGGCAGCTTGATCTTTCCATTCATGTGCAGCAACCGCAGGTCGCCGCAAATTTTAAGCACGTTGGCGGCGGCAGCCTTCATGATACCGGTAACCTCGACAAACGCGTCGGCGTTGGCGGTTTGGTCGATCAGGTTTTCGGCGCGGCTCAACCCGAGTCCGGTGACTTCGCGCAGCTTGTCGGTGACAAGAAAGATGTAGCTGCGCGGCGCGGTCAGTCCGGTACCGACGGCGGTGCCGCCGAGATTGACCACCCGTAGCCGCTCCTCGCACTTGAAGGTGCGCCAACGGTCGCGGGCGAAGGCCTCGGCAAACGCGCCAAACTCCGCGCCGAGCGTCAACGGAACGGCATCGGCCAACTCGGTTTTCCCGAGGGTTGGAACATGCGCAAACTTTTTTTCCAGCCGCTGGAAAGCGCCTTGAAGGGTCTCGATCTGTTCAGCCAGTTCGCGCAGGCCATAAATGGCGGCCACCTTTACGGCCGTCGGATAGACATCGTTGGTGGACTGGTGCAGGTTGACATCCTCGATGGGGTGGACACCGCTGCCTGCCTTGTTCGCGATGAGCTCGTTGAGCATCATGTTGGTGGAAGTTCCCGCCCCGCCTTGGAGGGCAGGCAGTCGATAGGACGGATCCGTCGGATCAGACTGATAATGCTCGCAGGCGGAAACAATGAGCGCGGCTTTCGCCTCGCTAAGATAGCCCAGCTCCCTATTCGTGAGGGCGCAGGCCTTCTTGACCTGTGCCATGGCAGAGATCAGAGACGAAGGCACGGGACGGCCGGGGATGGGGAAGTTTTCCAAGGCCCGGGCGGTGTGGATGCCCCACGGCGCATCGGCGGGAATTTCCTTTTCGCCCAGGAAATCTTTCTCGGTTCTCATTTTCATAATCAAGGGGAAGCACAGAATACACGGGAAAAGAATTGGCTCGGTGCATTCCGCGGTTAATAACTCAGTCGGTTTGTTTCTTGCTCAACATGGATTTAACCGAAACGCCGCGAACGCGACCCAAGCGTCCGGTCAGGGATCCGAGCTGGTCGGTGGTGGCGTCGATTACGAGCGTGATGGCCGAACAGTTGCGCCGGGGACACGGCACACCGGTGCGCGCGAGTATGATGTCGCCGAATTCGGACAGCAACGTATTGACGTTCGCCGCGTTTTGCTCGCGGTCTTCAACAATCAGACCGACAAAGCCCAGACGTGTTTCCATGATCTCCTCCGTTCCGTTCAACGAAACCTTCAGATTGTTTTTTGATCCCTTGCAATGGGCCGCAGCCGATTGCGCAGGAGAGAGCCACCCTACTTAAATGGGTACGGATGGCAAGGGATTTCTAGCCGGGACATTCCCCACTTTTTCAGCCGAACCCGCCCTACAATCCGTGCAACCGAGATCCGTGATCGCGGGGCGTATGCTCCGCATACTCAACCGCAGAAGCGGGGGCTCGGCTCACACTCAATCCCCATCTCATCGTGCACCCGCAGCATACGGAGGGAGGAAAGAAAGCCGTTCAGCTCTGCAACGGCCTCATCGCAGGCAACCGGATAGGTGAAGATTCGGTATTCCATGCTTTAGCTCCCCTCGCCACTCACCGATCCGGCTCCTCGATACGCTTCTGTCCGGTCTATCTTCGAAGGGACTCATGGATTGTCGGGCAGAACGGAGCGGAACCCGACGTGGAGGTGCGTGGAGGTCTCCGGTGCATATCCGAGGCGATCCGCCGAACTACAGTATCCGGCCCCGAAGATCCAACAGCCGCCGCGACCCACGCGGCTCGAGCCCGTCGAAGCCCCTCGGGGATTCGACGAGGGCGAAGACCCATAATACGCGTCATCATACCAGTCCCCGCACCATTCCCACATATTTCCCACCATGTCATACAAACCATATCCATTCGGAGCAAACGAACCCACCGGACTGCTATAGGGAAAACCCCCGACATTATAAACCGGATCCAGATCATAGTTGGCATCGCTGTGGGAAATCAAATCACCCCACCCATACCGCTTGCTGTTTAGCCCGCCCCGTGCAGCTTTTTCCCACTCCGCCTCGGTCGGCAGGCGATAGCCGTTGGCGTTGAAATTACAGCTCCATGTACTTAGGTCATAGCAGGGCATCCGCTCCTCCATCTCGCTCCGGGCGTTGCACCATTTGGCACAGTCGTACCAGCTTACCTTATGCACCGGATGGTTGGCCGCCTTGCCGGATCCGGCATGCTCGAAGCTGTAGCCATTGGTTACTGCCCAATTATATATCTCGTCCCACAGCGCCTTGGTGACTTCATGTTTATCCATATGAAACCCACTGACATAGACGCTGTGTACGGGGAGTTCGTCGGAATCCCCTTCCATAAAGGTATCGCCCATCTGAAAGATCCCGCCGGGAATGAAGGCCATATCTTCCGGCGGATCGAGATCGATGATGGTTTCCGTGATGACCAGGGAATTTGATGCCAATTGGACAAAGTCCACCCAGTTGCTGGTTCCAGTCAAATCACAGGATCGTTGGAGCTGGTTGGTCACCCCGGCTACCGCATTCGAG
>QNFR01000205.1 GCA_003646405.1 Gammaproteobacteria bacterium | reverse complement strand
TATCTCCTGATCATCCTCGTCGGTAGTGTCCTTGTACTGCAAGTTGGTCAACTGTTCTGACAGAAGCCCGATCAGGAATATAATCATCCCCGTGAGGGCCAACAGGGTACTCATATTGGTAAAACGAAAAGCACCATTGCTAACGGCGGTAATGATGTAGTTCAAGACCCCAAGGCCGGAGACCAGCACCGCCGTCGGGAAGTATATTTTCAAAGGCGAGTACAGGGTGCCAACCTTGAAAATAATAAGGAAGAAACGCACCCCGTCCCTGATGATATTGATGTGACTCTTGCCCAGGCGTTTGGACACGGTGATGGGCACAAAGCCAACGGAATACCCCGCCCGAAAAAAGGCCATGGTCGATGTGGTGGGGTAACTGAAGCCATTGGGCAGCAGGTACAGGAAGCTGAGAAATTTCTTGCGATTGACGCAGCGAAAGCCCGAGGTCAGGTCGTCGATCTTGCGGTTGACCATCCAACTCGCAAGCCGGTTGTAAAACGCATTGGCGCTCCAGCGCGCAACACTGGCCTGCGCACCTCTGCCGCTGCGAGCGCCCACCACCAGGTCATAGCCCTCTTCAACTTTGTACAGCAGCTTGTCTACATCGGCGGCGTTGTGCTGGCCATCGCCATCCATAAACACCAGATAATCCCCGGAGGCGGCCCGGGCGCCGGACTTGATCGCGGCGCCATTACCCTTGGAGTAAGGCTGCGTGAGGACAGTAACCCCCGCATCCTCACATATCTGGGCGGTACGATCCGTGGAGCCATCGTTCACTACGATTATTTCGGCCTCAGGATATTCCCGGCGCAGCTCCGGCAACATGGCGGCCAGGCCCTGCTCTTCGTTCTTGGCGGGTATTATTATGGAAAAATTCAAGCTTTACTGCTCCAGGTCAGTACTGCCCCATTAACAGGCGGTTAAAAGATGCTTGCCTTTCGCTGCACTTAATATAATAGAATTACTGCAACTCTTTGAATCAAAAGAAAAATAAAGCTATGAGCCCAACATAAAAGCCCCACAACTACTGATTACTATCTGGAAAACGATCTAAAGAACTAAGTAACCGTTTGCCGTGCAGAACGGCCAGTATATGCACCTCTCGCTCATTTTTGTATATCTCGTACAGCACCCGGTAGCTGTAGACGAAGAGTTCGCGAATGGAAGTATCATTCAATTCGGGAACAACACGACCACGAGTAGGCTGAGAGATTAGTGTGTCAGCTGACGCCATGACCGTGGCTACCATCTGCTGCGCATAGAAAACGGAGTCTCGCGCAATGTACTCGGCAAGGGCATCGATATCATCCAGCGCTACCTCCGACCAAACTATGACGTAATCCATCGACTCAGGCGTTCGCGTGCTTCCTCCGATGTATAGCGTTGACCGTCTGCAATGGCTTGCTGCCCACGCTTGACCTTCTCCAGCACATACAGGTGGTACTGGATGTCTTCCAGAGTACTGTCATCCGGTAACTGATGAAGTAGATATTCAACATCTTGTTTCGCCGTCTGCATGGTCGTCCCTCTTGATATGTAACCCGGCTAGCATAGCAAGTTTCCCACCAGTCGGCAGCAGTGTGGGGTGCCGCAAGCACTCTTTTGAGGCTGACGTTGCAATGAAACTTAACGGGACAGCATTGGCTCCAGGTATAATGCCAACGTCTGTTGCTCACCGACGGTCAATTTACCCTGCTGATCCAGACCCTGCAGGGTGGCGATGACCTCTTTAGCGCTGTCTACTTTACCCAAAGCGGTGGCAAAATGCAGCTTCATCAGCAGGCCACGTTTATTATTGGGGGATAAAGCCAAAAATCGCTCAACATAAGCGTAGGCATTATCATACCTTTGCAGGGCATTCTCCAGAACCGCCAGACTGGAATAGATGTCTGGGCGCCCCTTATTGGAGTCACCCTCTGTCAGGAATATTTCCGCCATTCGGTCCGCGAAAGTGATCCGATCGAAGTCGGGGCAAACATCATCCTGCAGCAGTCGCACCAGGGTTAGCAGAGTGGTAACGGAGCTCAATGGCTGCGCTGAGTTTTCTGCCCCCAGCCGATCGAAGCGCTCACTATCGACCTCCTCGTTGGCCACACAACTCAAAGCGAGATCCCTGATGGTATAGTCGCCGCTGTGTTCGAACCTGCTGACGGCGAACGCCCTGGCGGAATACTTGCGGGCCGCCTCGATCTCCCCGATATTCGCCAAGTGTACCGCCATATCTGTATTCGCCCGGAATGATTGGGGGTGTGCATTCAGCGTATTCAGGATAAGCAGCGGCCGACTCGACCAGATCTGCACTTGTGAACTGGTCTGGGTGGCAAGTAACAACACGTAAACACCCAGGTAGGCCAACAGCGGCGATTTCACCTGGGGCCACATTCGAACCAGGCACGCAAACAACACGCCAATACCGAGGAACAAGCCGATACCCGGAAAGTAATTGCGATGCTCAAAGTACAACTCCAGCGGCCAAATGGTGGACTCCGTGGCGTGACCCACCAGATAACAGGTCGTGGCGAATACCAGATAGCGCCCATAACGCCAGCGCAATAAGATCGCACACCCGAGAACAACAAGGACCCAACCCACAGTGGAATAAGCCGTGGACAAGGGTTCAAACAGCGACCTGGATGCTATCAAGTCATCGTGGTAGATGCCCATGCGCGACACATCGGGGAGATACAGCTGCCCAACATAGTCCCACAAAATCCGCGTTTCGGTAAAAAGTCGCTCGGAGAGGGTGAAATCCCGGCTACGGTAGCCGGCCGCATACCAGCTCTGACCGAATACAAGCACAATGCAAACCACCATCGCACCCATGGCCATAACGGTGAGAGAAATGGTTTTGGATCTCGCAACTACCTGACCATTCGGGCCTTTGAACTCAAACCACAGAGCCTCCAACAGCAGCAGTAGTGGCACCAGCACAATGGCATTTTCCTTGGAATACAGCGCCAGCACAAAACACAGAACAACCGCCAGCAGCAGGCCGGGGCGGGATTTACCCGCGAAAATCGCGTTGCGCCAGTGGCAGTAGGTAATCAACGTCAGCAACATGAAGGTGGCCGCCAACATCGCCATGCGCTGTACAACATAGAGAACCGTACTGACAAACAGGGGCGACAGCATCCATGTGGCGCCCAGCAGAACCGCCAACCCCAGGGCGCCAGGGACCTCGATATGACGAAACAACAGCGCGAACAACCAGATCACCAGGCATCCATTCAGCAGATGCAGGCCGATATTGATCTGTTTGCTGGTCTCGACACTGCGGTCAAGCATCAAGCTTTCGAGCACAAAGCTGGCCATGGACACGGGCCTGCCCAGCGCGCCGGACTTATTCTCCAGGATATAATCCAGCGCAAGTTCCGGGCTGGCACCCAAATCGGGGATGACTGCCACGTTGGAATGGTCATCCAGAAGCGCAGGCCCAGCGGCGCCGGGGAAATATATCCAGCCCGTGGCAGCCAGTAACAGCAATGCCAGCACCGCCC
>QNFR01000204.1 GCA_003646405.1 Gammaproteobacteria bacterium | reverse complement strand
TGAGGAAAATCTACGGGGCCATGCTGGTCGAGAATATCATGCAAGCGCTCACCCGGGTGCTCATGACAGACCAACTCGTGAAGCTGTCCATGCAGTACGACGTGGTTATGCAGCTACACGATGAAATAGTATTCACTATCCGAACGCCAGCAATACCCGTGGCCAAGCAGTTGATCGAGAAGGTCATGACCGTGGTGCCGGAGTGGATGCTTGATTTACCCTTGGCTGTTGAAATTAACGATGGAGCAAACTATGCGGAATGCAAGTAGAAAGAAACAATTTGCGTGGAGTATCTCCGCGCTTAAGAGCTATGAGGACTGCCCACGGCGGTACGCCATGGTCAAAGTGTACAAGACTTTTAAGGAGGATTTCGGCACCGCCGCTGACTATGGCAAGTACGTGCACAAGGCGTTGGAGCTTTATGTAAAAAACGGTAAGGCGCTGCCGCTGGACATCCAGCACTTGCAGCAGTACGCCGTACCTTTTCGGGAAATGAAGAAGGTGAAGGGGGTGGACGTGCTCACTGAGCAGCAGCTCACCCTGAACACGGACTATGAGCTTACGGGGTGGTTCGACTCCGATGCTTGGGTGCGGTCAATCGCTGACATAATCATTACCGGCGACAAGGCCGTACTATTTGTTGACTGGAAAGGGTTACCGCTACACACCCCGCTCCCCACCCCATCCGGGTGGTCTACTATGGGCGATATACGAGTAGGGGACACGGTTTTCGACGGGAACGGGCGGACGACAGTAGTAATAGGGAAGTCTGTTGTAAAGCACCTACCCAATTATGAACTTGAGTTTGACGATGCGACTACCATAGCTTGCGATTCAGAGCATTTATGGACCACTAAGGAAGCGAGTGCGGTCTTGGTTACGGACCTGCAAGTGGGGGATTATATCCCTGTGGCCTACCCGTTGGTGCTGCCGCACTGCATACTACCAGTACCCCCATATACTCTAGGCTATTGGATAGGGAACGGAAGTAAATGCGCGGGCAAAATAACCTCGGCCACTTGGGACATTGCTGAAATAGCCGATCATATAACTAGCGATGGATATGAACTAGGCGGGTGGGGGAAAGTACGTTCTAACTGCCTATCCCCTACAATCTACGGGCTATCACCACTACTACGAAAAGCCGGCGTACTAAACAATAAGCATATACCGGCCCAGTACTTGCGGGCGTCATACGCCCAAAGGGTTGCCCTTGTGCAAGGGTTAATGGATAGCGATGGCAACGCGAATCCGCACCGTAAACAAGCAGTATTTACTACGGTCAAAAAGCATTTAGCCTATGAGGTAAACGAACTCCTGCTGTCATTAGGTATGCGTAGCACGGTAAGTAAGATAAATACCTCCGGGTTTGGTAAAAAATTAGTAGCGTATTACGTACAATTTCGCCCCAAGGTATTTAACCCCTTCAGGCTGCTTCGTAAAGCCGATCAGATACTACTAGACGAATGGGGCCCCGGAAGGTCAGGATTCCGCCGCATAACATCCATAACAAAACAGGCGGTCCAGCCAAGTCAGTGCATAGCAGTAGCTTCAGACGCCCATACGTTTCTGTGTGGCAGGCAATTCTGCGTTACGCACAACACTAACGGGAAGATCGGCGACGATAACTTCATACAGCTCAGGCTACTGGCTGCCATGTTCTCAATCGCGCAGCCAAAGTATGAAGAGTTTCACATGGAGTACCGCTGGCTGAAGCACAAGGGAGCATCAACCAACCTGTCCTTGACCAAGAGCGAGGTGGCCGAGACATGGCCCGAGCTACTGCCACGAGTGGAGATTATGGCCACGGCAGTGAAGGAAGAGAACTATCCCGCGCGGCCGTCAGGCCTGTGTAAGAACTACTGCCCCGTAAAGAGTTGCGCCCACTGCGGGATTTAATTACAACCAGTTGTAACCGGAGAACTACTATGAACGAATTAGGCCCATACATTAACAAGCTGCGTGCCGAAATGGCGGACAAGGAGCGGCGTATAGGTATCCTCGCCGCTGAAAAGCAGGTGCTCCAATCGGTAATCAGTACGCTCCAAGACATCCACACGGCTCTCAATAAGGGGAACAAACATGGCCACACCGGAAGGGAAAGTGAAAGCAAAAGTAAAGCGGCTCCTGAATAAGTACCATGTGTACTTCCACTGCCCCATGCAGAACGGCTTTGGCGCTCCATCGCTGGACTTCATTGGTTGCCACGTTGGGCATTTCTTTGCCATCGAAACCAAGGCTGCCGGTAAGAAGCCCACCGACCGGCAGCGTATAACCATGGGGGAAATGGCCCGCTGTGGTGGCAAGATATTTGTCATCGACGGCACCGGCAAAACCTGTACGTACGCCGAGCTGGAGGCGTGGATACTAGCCACTGGAGACTTGGTTTATGGAGACTACGAAGAAGACGAAAGTAGCAGTATCGCCCAAACACCGGATGATTCTATTACGGTGGACTGACAAGGTAGCGAACATAATCCCCCATGCCCGAGAAGCGGCAGTCAAGGGTGTAAAATTGCTGCTCGTTCCACATAAGTTTGAGGAAACTCGGCTGCTGCGGAACATGGGATACTCGGTGCCGGCTCCAGTGGTGTCGCAATATGACTGGGTGCATGCAACGCCATTCGATTCCCAGCGGGTGACAGCCGAAATGCTGACCATGTGCAAGAGGGCTTACGTGCTATCCGGGATGGGAACTGGGAAAACTTTGGCATCACTGTTCGCTGCTGACTTCCTGATCCAGACTGGGGTCATCAAGAAGGTACTTGTGGTGGCCCCGCTATCCACGTTATCGCCGACATGGATGAACGAGATTTTTTTGCGGTTCCGGCATCGTCGAGCAGTGGTACTGCACGGCACCCGTACTCGCCGGCTCGCAAGGCTGGCTGAGGACGCGGATTTCTACATCATCAACCACGACGGCATAGCCACGATATTCGACGAGCTTCAGGCTCGCAGGGACATCGACCTTGTGATACTGGACGAGCTGGCCGTGTACCGTGGTGCCAACACCGACCGATGGAAGCGCACACGGCTTCTGCTTGAGGGCCGGCGGTTCGTGTGGGGCATGACGGGCGCACCAATACCCAACGCTCCAACCGATGCCTATGGCCAGATAAGGCTGCTCCACCCCCACCGGGTCAGGTCGTTCCGGCAGTTCCAGTCGGACACCATGATCCAGAGAAGTCAGTTCACATGGACACCCAAGCGCAACGCCAGTGAGTACGTCCATGACTTAATGAAACCCTCGGTTCGTTTCAAGTTGTCTGATTGTGTGGACATCCCTGAGACGACCTACAGCACCCGGGAAGTAGTCCAGTCCAGGCAGCAAGTTAAGTTCTACGACACGCTCATGGATAAGCTGGCCATCGATTGGCATGGCCACGAGGTGACCGCGGTTAACGAGGGAGTTAAGCTCGGCAAGCTATTGCAGATAGCGGGTGGTTGGGTCTACACCGCCGAGAAGAAGGTGCTCGATCTATCACCTACCGCCCGACTCCGGGAACTGGA
>QNFR01000203.1 GCA_003646405.1 Gammaproteobacteria bacterium | reverse complement strand
GTAAATTATATGTTTCATCTATTTCAAAACCAATATATTTTCTACCCAATAAATTTGTTTGTGTGGTAGTTGTTCCTATACCATTAAACAAATCAAGAACAATATCACCCTTTTGTGTGGTATGTAAAATTGCTCTTTTTACTAATTCCTGTGGCATTTGACAAGAATGTATTTTTTTACCACTATTTTTTTCATATATTCCCTCTGGATGAATTTGATTACCAGCAGTAACACGTTTTACATTATCCCACAAATCACCATATCTACCAACAGCATCTCTGTCTTCTCCCCAGCCATCTTTTCTTCTTGGGTCTTTCATACCCAATATGTTAAAGTAGTTATTATCAGATTTACTCATAAATATAATCACCTCATATTCTTTCAAAAAACTGTTTTGTGGATTTGCTTGTGATGAGTTTTTCCATATAATAATATTTCTTTCTTTGAAACCCACTTTCAACATAATATTTGAGAATGTTAATAAGTTTCTGTTAAACTGTTTAACAAATATACTACCATCATCACATAAAATTCTATAACATTCTTTAAGCCAACGTTCTGACCATTCCCAATAATCTGATTTGTTGTCATCGTATGTTTTATATTTATATCCTATGTTATATGGAGGGTCTGTAAATATACATTTGATGTGATTTTCATCTATATGTTTAATTAAATCTAATGAATCGCCACAATATATTTTATTGGTATCTATCATCAATCCTCCTTCTCGATGTAATCAAAACCGTTCTCTTTGCAGTATTCTATTATGTCATAACCTGTGTACTCTCCCACATAGTCCGACCCATCATATACCTGATATATCCTTTTTGTCAAATGTCTCGCCTCGCCAATATACTTGAATGTCGTCGGGTAACTCTTCCTTCGCAAATCGTTTCCATTTGTTACGAATGAACGCAGGAATCTTTCTTATGTCCGTCGGTCCTTTACCAATACCAATAAAAAACGTGTTACCCTCTCTTGTTACAAACGTTGTTTGTTTACTAATAACTAACAAAAACTGTGTGTTCCCGTCATTAACAGGTGAGTTTTTATTATTTATATTAGGAATCTTTTTTAATCTTCTTCTGAACATTGATGTTAACATACGACGTCATCACCCCACGAATGTATTTCTTCATCTCATTCCTCGTTGTGCAAAACACAACGTGAATATTATATTTAAGCATAATGGTGTGGAGTATCGAAACGATAACGTGTCCTTTCATCTTCGTGTTGTATGACCCAGGGAAATCCTTGTCCAAACATTGGTCAAGTGACCCTTCGATAACGATAAAGAACTTAATGTCTTGGGTTATCGCGCGTTCAAGTTCCTTCTTGAATCGTGCGTGTCCTTTGCCTAACGTACCAAAGAGGTCTGCGAGTGACTTTCTTTCAAAGGTTATTTTGTCCTCGAACCCTTCGATGGAATAGTCACCAACGTCGAGCTTCTTTCTTGTTACGTTAGTTTTCCATAGGGGTTTTTGTTCCCGTGTGTCGCATACTATCGTGTACTTTGATTTCATTCTGACCACATCTTCAACTGTTTCTGTCCTTTTTCGTGACGTATTTGTTTTGGTGTTGGTGGAAGTCTATCCAAAAACGGTTCCAACTCATTCCACATTTTGTTCAACACGATTGCACTCGTACCAAGTTTTGCTTCTTTGAACTCTTCAAGTGTACAGTATCGAATCGATTTACCGACACCGACAAACTTATTTGGTATCAACATGTGTGTTCCTACTCCATACCGTAACGATATTTGTCTGTGAATATCGTTTTCCAATTTGTATTGGTTGGGAGACCAGACACGGAACCGACGTGCTGCTGCACTCGGATTCTCTTCAAGAATACTCGACACATGACCGTCAACGTGTGAATATTTGTGATGTATATGACCCTGCCTAACGTTCTCTCTCATCAAGTCGTCGAACACTCTCAACCCTATCCCACTTGAATCACTTTTAATCATCGGTAGCCCTTTGATGATGAGTTCATCTTTATCGTTTACATACAGGTAATGCTTCTTTTTGAATTTACCGTTATGCTTTGGGAACCAAATATGTTTGATTTTGTCGTCCACTCCCATGTCAAATGTCGGAAGAGGAAACGGTAGATTCTTTTGTATCGTGTTGATGATTCCTGTTTTGACCATCATAAGACGCTCTTCGTCATCAAACACGTCTGTTAAGTACACACTATCCGTGTCACCATACAACACATCGTACCCAGCCTTCTCGAATCTATCGATAGCCAATTTAGTTGATTCACGACTAATCAACGTACAATCACACGCACTCATGTAATTGTAAAGTGATTCAAAGACAGGATTACCACACAAACCATAAATAGTGTTCAACACAATCTTCAATGCGTACTGTCGTGGGTCTTTGAGTTTCTTGAACTTGACCCTCTCGTTGTAGATGGTCAACAGGGATTCCTCAATCTTCCCGAACTTCTTTGAACAATACTTTCCCATAAGTGGAAACAGGTCACTCCCTTTCCATTTTTCTTCTTCAGTACAACACGTACAACTGTGACTGAATAAATTCGCCTGCATCATCACATGTGGATAAAGGGAATTGAAATCAAGACAATACACATTCCCATGTACCTCTTCCTTTCTCGGTTCTAACACATAACCCCCTGGGTATGTCTTGTGTTCAGGATTGTCTGCGTATTTTTCTGGAATACCTGAGAAGTGACAGATAACCTTGTACGCATACACACTGATTCTGCTTACCAGCCATTGATAATCTCGGTTATCGTGCGCATCCAGATACTCTTTGAACGGCTCGAAGAACTTTGAGGTGTGTTCAAATATTTCCAAAGTGACCTGGACATCGTTTTGGGCATATATCTTAATTCGTTCCCTGTCTGCGGATGTCCAGACTTTGGATTCTTTATTCAATAAAGTGTAATCAAAACCCTCTTCTTTCAATGTGATGTCGAACTTCTTCGCCACATTGAGCAAGGATTTACTCTCCTTTTCTTTGAAACCGAGGAACATCCCTCGTTTCTTAACGATTTCATAGCAGTCGATATGGCAATGCTTGGTAATAATCGCCCTGAAACGACGTAGAATCGGCTCATCGTATTTTTTACCATTAAAAGATACAATCACCCTATGTTTTTTGAAAAGTCCTCTAATCGAATCTATTTCGGTCTCATCGTAAAAGTACCATTTCTTTTCTTCAATGGCGTATGCTGATATACACCTGAAGACATCTACGTCTGAGTTTGGTTGTTTGCCAAATGTGGCTGTCTCAATGTCGAATACGAGTGTCATTCTTCATTCTCCTTGATAATATCGTCTGATGGTTTTGGCAAAGACTTGCGCAACTTGCGGTACGACTGCGTTTCCGAGGCACTTAATTCTGTCCACCCTATTGGGAACCCCATGAGCCACTCGACCCACGTCGGGTTCAGTTGCCCACCACCCTTGTTTTGTTCCATTATTAGAGGTTGTAAACCCGGCGTGTTGCGTTTCATTTCTGAAGGGCTGTTTATGTGTTTTGCTTC
>QNFR01000202.1 GCA_003646405.1 Gammaproteobacteria bacterium | reverse complement strand
TTCAACACTATGTCGCAGTGGTAACGAAAATGATGCTGAAAGCTGGCAAGTTGTTCAGCTCTGGGCTATCCAGCAGAAAAGTGCAGGCCGCTCAGTGGTGTTCATCCACCATGCGGGCAAAGGGGGCCAGCAACGGGGCACCAGTAAGCGCGAGGATGTTATGGATACGATAATTGCCCTGAAGCGACCTGAGGATTACACGGCTTCTCAGGGTGCGCGCTTCGAGGTTCACTTCGAGAAGGCGCGGGGGTTCAGTGGCGAAGACGCGGAATCGTTTGTAGTGCAACTTCAGCAGGAGGGCGACCAATGCCACTGGTTATGCGACAAAGTGGCCGAAAGCCAGTATGAGCGTGCGGTGGGCTTGCTCAAAGGCGGCATGGCGCAAAAAGACGTTGCAATTGACCTTGGCGTTAATAAATCCACTGTATCCAGGTGGGCTGAAAAGGCACAAATTGATGGCCGGCTATGAGTTGCACGGTTGCACCCCTTAGGGGTGCAACCGTGCAACTCATTTAATTTGGTGTAAAGGCGTTACTGCAAAATATATCTAGATTGTGTGGACTGTAGCCAAATAGTTAATTCTATCGGTTCCAGCCTCTAAATTTCTATAACTTTTGATAAGTCCGTCTCCCAGGTCCCTTCAAAAATTAAGGCACAATTGACGGTAGTATTCTCATCCACCACTAATGCCAATTCGCCGTGTTTCGTAATATTTGAGAACTCGAAAGCGTTGGCGCACGCATTCAGAACCTTTTGCTTGTAATGGGTGTCGGGGTTGTTCAAGTGATCGCCCTTGGTTTCTAGGATCATGATGCGCTCTTTGTCGTTGTCCTCTTGGTCGCGAGTCATGGCAAAAACGAAATCTGGATAGATCTTGTTTTTCTTCCACCCCTGCAAGGCGTATTGTTGTCGTGCTACATTTCTGTGCCACCACCGCAGCGCATTTTCCCCGTCCAGGTAGCAGGCAACACTCTGCTCATAGTCGTTCAGATCGTCTTTGTAGGTTGGCTCAAAAAGGTCTTTTTCTGTGAACTGACCATCCGTGCGCCGGAGTTCCTGGCTGTTGGCCGCCCGTTGTGTAGTGATTTCAGTTGGCATCGCCCAGTTATGACCATCAGTCCTTAGTCGGAACTGAATACGCCCTGCCGCGACATCGGACATGAATAGAGCTTCGGCCAGCCGGTCGCGTTCATTGCTGAGGTGTGTGCGTAGGGTTTCCAGCACGAGATGTCCAACTGTGCCGAGTTTTTCATCCTTAATCCCGATTCTACTCAGTTGCTTGACTACACGGGTGACATAATCGCGCGCTATCCAAGGGTTGGGTACAATGTCACTTATGGAGCGGACCACATAGAGTGGATCGAAAGGTTCTCGGTTCTTATACCGCCCCAAGTCTTCGGATAGTAGAAAATCCTCTGCGTCTGGATCGGTTGTCAATCCCACTCGTACCGTTTGAGTTTCATGCCCCTGAGTGTCTGCCGGTATTTTCTTCGCAAATCCTGATAGGTTTATTTTTGTCCAATCGATTCGGTACAGAATATCTTGCTCATATTCCAGCGGACGAACCTGGCCGCCCTCCACCCAGTTTACGACGGGCAAGTAAATATTCAAATCTCGGAAGGGCTTTCTGCGTTTCAGTGTGCGGGGCGAACCGTAATCATCGCCGCTGCCGCTTTTCTTAATGTGGCCCACTAGATCGGACATGCCGTCCTGCTCCAGCCCCTTCTTGATCACATCGATTACGTCACGAGTGGCGGCGCGGGAGCAGAACACATAACACTCATCCAACGCGGCTATTCCTGTTTTTACGGTATCAGGCTGCCGTAGTATGCGACCAATCAATTGGGTCATTGCATTCAAGCTGGAGGAGGGTGCAAGCGAGCACAAGACATAGGCAAAGGGACAATCCCACCCTTCCTGCAATGCCTGCTTGGTAATGATGAACCGGATCTGATTGGTAGGGCTGAGCAAGTCCAAGTTCTCTGGTTCTTTGAGGTCATTCTTTTCGGAGGTCTTGATGGCGATCTGCTGCTCTGTCGCGCCGAGGGTTAACAGATATTCCCGTGCATCCTCAGCGTGGATAAATCCAGCCTCTCGCTGATCCTTACCGGTGCGCTCAACCTGAACCAGGCAAATGGGCCGGATATAGCGTGAAGATTCGGCTTGCAAACTCTCGGCCTGTACCTGCAAACTATTCAAGTGCTCGAAGCTGGCCCGTAGACAGTCCCGCCAATCGTCATCGCCGCGTACCGTAACATTGATCGGCAGCTTGATCATTTCCTCTTTGTCCAGTGCAGTGCCTCGTACATCCACTAACCAATTGCTATAGATCGGCGGGGTGTCTTTATCTCTATCCGCTGGCGTGGCGGATAGCTCCAGGACAAAACTGGGGTTGAATCCATAGAGGGTTTCCATGGCAAGTCGGGAAAATGCCTTGTGGCCCTCGTCCATCACGACAACTGGGCGGGTCATCCGCAGCGCATTGCCAAGGGAATCTTTAATTACGCACCCCAGCATGGATTTGTCGCCGTACACGTCTAGATTGGGCACCTTGTCCAGAATGGCGCTGTGGGCCTGAAAATCATCTTCCGTCGGAAAGAAGCCGCGCACGTTGCCTCGATCTTTGAAAATTTTCAGCGAGTCCTTATTTTGCCGATTAGAGGATTGCAGCATTAATAGCATAACGCATAAGTGCGACTCGGCGTCCCGCCGGTCTAGTGGCGCCGTCTTCTCCAGAATCTTTACTTTACCAGCTGCCGCCCTGTCCAGAATTTGGCGATAGGGGTGTTCTCGATTATTTAGTGCCTTTTGGGTCTGTGTATAGATCGATTCATTGGGTACGATCCATAAGACAAAGCCATGATTGGTTTGAATCCACTTACTCATGATGCGCGATACTGCCTGAGCCGCGAGCAGGGTCTTTCCGCCGCCAGTAGGAATCTTGAATGTGACGGATGGCACGGGCTGCCCTGTTCCGTCTTTTCGAGGGCTAAATGGAATCTGGGCCCGCGACGGGGGTAGGGCGCCAATGGTCGTAAGCGCCTCCCAGGCTTTCTCGGTATAGTCAGGTACATCCAAATCTAGGTCGGGCTCGGCTTGAATCAAATTCTCGATTTTTAGCGCGTTCAGACGTTTATCGACCAGTGAATCCAGATAACTGTCGAAACAATCCAGCACCTCTTGCTGAAAGTCTTTTAGCTCCATGTCCTAGCCCTTTTCGAATCGATAAAGGGCAAATGGCAGAGGAGCGTATTCCACCCCTAATGGCAATAGCATCTTGTTGGGAACAAAACGGGCTGGCGCGAAGACCAGGTGCCTTTTGTCGGTTTTCTTGGCAATCTTCTCTGCAAAACTCAGGGTCAATGCGGCATCGCGTGATTTGAGAAATTCAAGTTTCGGCTCGTAGATCAGCCAAACATGGAAGGCGCTACTCTCGCCTAAATATGACCGTTTTTCCTTGATGCTGCTCAAGTCTAACGGTTCCCCGGTGGCGGTATGAAAGAGCCAAGCGCCTATGCTGGCGTAATCGGGCA
>QNFR01000201.1 GCA_003646405.1 Gammaproteobacteria bacterium | reverse complement strand
CCCACCTTCAACGCCTTTCACCAGGGGTTGGCCGAGTGACTGATAGAACGCTACGGCCTACATGGCAAAGACATCATAGAAATCGGCAGTGGCAAGGGGGCATTTCTGCAGCTCCTGTGTGAACTGGGGGACAACCGCGGCGTCGGCTTCGACCCCGGTGTGCCGGTGGATCGTATCCGGGGCCCCGCGGCGGCGCGCATGCGCTTTATCGCGGATTTTTACTCGAAAAAATACGCCGACCATCGGGCCGATTTCCTGGTCTGCAAGATGACCCTGGAGCATATCCATAATACCGGGGAGTTTATCGCCGCCCTGCGCCGGGCCATCGGCGAGCGGGTGGGCACCCCGGTGTTCTTCCAGGTGCCGGAGGCCACGCGAATCCTGCGCGATTGCGCGTTCGAGGATATCTACTACGAACACTGCTCCTACTTTTCACCGGGATCACTGGCGCGCCTGTTCCGGGCCAACGGCTTCGAGGTACTGAACCTGTCCACCGAGTACGATGGACAATATCTTACCCTGGAAGCACGCGCGACCAGCGCATCTGCCAGCCACAAGCCGTTGCCGCAGGAAATGGATATTGAACTGCTGGCCGGATTGGTGCGCAATTTCCCGCAGCGTCTGGCGGTCAAACGCAAGGAATGGGCTGCCCGGTTGCGGGACATTGCGGGAAAAGACAGGAAAGCCGTGATTTGGGGCGCCGCGTCCAAGGCCGTGGCTTTACTGGCCACCTTGCCCGAAGCGCAGTTCCTCCGCTATGGGGTCGACATCAACCCCCATAAACAGGGGCATTTTTTACCCGGGACCGGCTTGCCCGTGGTAGGCCCCGGCTTCCTGGCTGAATACCGCCCGGATCTGGTTGTGATCATGAACCCGATCTACCGGGAGGAGATCCAACAGGACCTGGGGCGGCTGGGCCTGACGCCCGAGATCGTTACCCTGTGAGCATGAACTCGCCGGCGACCGACCAACCAGCTTGCTGTCCTGTCTGTGACGCCACTGACATCACGGACTGCATCCGCATCCCACAGGTTCCGATCTACTGCAATGTACTGTACGAAAGGCAGGAAGAAGCGTTGCGCGCCCCGGCGGGCGACATCGATCTGTGTTTCTGCGGAAACTGCGGCCATCTCTTCAACAACGCCTTCGACCCCTCCCGGATCGATTATTCCGTCGAGTACGAGAATTCACTGCACTACTCCGGGCGTTTCCGGGAGTATGCCCAAAGCCTGGCCCGGGGACTGATCGAGCGTCACGACCTGCACCACAAAACGGTTATCGAGATCGCCTGCGGCAAGGGGGATTTTCTCGAACTCCTGTGCAACCTGGGAAATAATCGCGGGATCGGCTTCGACCCCAGCCATGTGCCCGGCCGGCAGGCGGGGGCCGCCGACACAGAGCTGACCTTTATCCGGGACTACTACTGTGAGGCTTACCGGGATTACCGGGCGGACCTGGTCTGTTGCCGTCATGCGCTGGAGCATATCAGCAGGCCGAGTGACTTGCTGCGCACCCTGCGCGGCGCAATTGGTGATCATCCTACCGCGATATTTTTCGAGGTTCCCAATGTGCTGTTCACCTTGCGCGACCTGGCGATCTGGGACCTGATCTACGAGCACTGTGGCTACTTTAGCGAACACTCCTTACGGCAGGTCTTCAGCCGCAACGGGTTTTCGGTAACACAAATTGGCGCCGAATTTGGCGGGCAGTTCCTTGGTATTCACGCGTCCGCGGGCCGGGGTGGCGCTGTAATCCCACAGGAGCCGACCGGGCCACCTGCGGAATTAACCGAATTGGTTCGGCGCTTTTCCAGCCACTACCAGTCGAAGGTGCAGAACTGGAATGATACGCTGCGGCAGCTGCATCGCAAGGGGCTCAAAAGCGTGCTCTGGGGAGCAGGCTCCAAAGGGGTGAGTTTCACTAACACCCTCAACATCGGTGAAGAGATCGACTGCTTTATCGACCTCAATCCCCACAAACAGGGCCGCTATGTGCCGGGCACCGGCCACCCGGTCCACTCCCCCGATTTTCTCACGAAGTATCAGCCGGATGTGGTCATCGTGATGAACCCGCTGTACACCGACGAGATCAAGCAGCATTTGGATAAGATGGGGCTTCACCCGCGAATAATTGAGGATTTGTCGCCACCCATGAGGACCGCCCAATGACGCTGCTGTCAACCGACACCCGCCCTCTTGTGAGTGTCTGCATGGCGATTTGCAATGAGGAAAAATACCTTACCGATACGCTGAAAAGCATCCAGGCCCAGACCCACGAAAACTTCGAGGTGTTGATCTTCGACAACAACTCCACGGACCAGACGGTGTCTATCTGCCGGGATTTTTGCCAAGCCGACGGGCGTTTCAAGTTGTACCAGAACACCTTCAATGTCGGGCAGGTGTACAACTTCAATCGCTGCCTGGCCCCCGCATCCGCCGATTTCATTGCGATTCGCAGCGGCAATGACCTGATCGAACCCCGGTACCTGGAGAAAACGCTCTCTTTACTGCTCGACGACCCCGCAATGGGGCTGGCCTATACCCGAAGCCTGAAAATCGACCCGGATGGCGCGCTCCTCGACAATGACTACCCTGACGACAGCTATTTCGAAACAACCTGCTCTGACCCGGTAGCGGCAGGCACCGAAGTCATGCGCTGCTTTATTCATCCGGCGCCCTATTTCGGCCTTTACAGAAAGGGCCTGCTCGACCGCCTGCAACCCCTGCGACACATCTTCGGCAGCGACAAGATATTTATCTGCGAGGCATCATTGTACTCCTCCATCGGATGCGTTGCGGAATCACTCAGTCATGAGCGCAGGCATCAGCGGCAAGCCTCACTGCGCGGCATTTTCTCCAAGGATGCGGTATATCAGATACCACAGAAGTCAATTTTCGCCAGGTTCGAGACCACGGCACCGTTTACCGACATGATCTGGGGATTTACAGACATGTTCTCGCGAGCGGCGATTGGGAACCGGGAGAAATCACAGCTGTGCCACAACGCCCACAGCATGTTTTTCGACCATTACCAGCGACAACTGGCAAGCGAGAAGCAGAGGGTGCTGGACATTTTCGAGAACAACAGGGACCACCTGCTGCGCGATGAGACGCATCGGATACTTAACCTCAATCGCCATCATTTACTCCACCGGGTAACGCGAATGCTATTTATCTATCCCAGTGATGCGGATTTAAAGGCGCTGGCACACAAACTGGCGGCGTTGCTGTAAGCCCCCGCTCTATCGTTCAAAATTGTCGAGCAGGCCCTACGGACGCAAGTGTACAATGGTGCCGAACTCCCCAATCGACAGGCAGGCCAATGCGCACACACCACCCCCGCAAGCGCTTCGGCCAGAATTTCCTGCGCGACGCGGGGGTCATCAGCCGTATCTCCGGCGCCGTGCACGCCACCTCCCATGATCACCTGGTGGAAATAGGCCCCGGCCAGGGCGCTCTGACGGATTCCCTGGTAGCCAGCGGCTGCCGGCTGGACGTGATCGAACTGGACCGGGACCTGGTGCCGGGGCTACTGGCCGCTT
>QNFR01000200.1 GCA_003646405.1 Gammaproteobacteria bacterium | reverse complement strand
TCGCCGGAAAACAACAGGCGATGACGGTGCTCGCCTTCTTCCAGTTCCAGTAAAATACTGGCCGAACCCAGGATATGCCCCGCATCGATAAAGGTGGCATGAATGCCCGGCGCCAACTGCAGGCGCTGGTCATAGCGAGCTCGCCGACCAATGCATTCGAGACAGTTCAGTGCATCCATTGTGGTGTACAGTGGCTCAATCTTCCTTTTGTTGTTGCCATGGCGTCGCTTGGCCTTGCGCGCCTGGTAATGCGCCTCTTCCTCCTGCAGACCGGCCGAATCCAGCATTACCAGCCGCGCCAGCTCCACCGATGCAGCCGTGGTGATCAGCTCGCCTTTAAAGCCGCGCTTGGCCAGCAGTGGTATGCGACCGCAATGGTCGAGATGGGCATGTTTCAGCAACAGAAAATCAATGGACGATGGTTCAAAGCCAAACGGCTCGGCATTCTCCTCCCTGAGTTCTCGTCCACCCTGGTACATCCCGCAGTCGATCAGGATGTGCTTGCCCGCGCATTCGACCAGATGACAGGACCCGGTAACATTCTGGTCGGCGCCGTGGAATGAAATTTTCATATAATTCCCCTTTGCATGCGTGTGATTCTACTATAATTGGCGATCTTCACCGATACCAAAGAATAAAACCCGCCTCGAGGGGAATGGTGGCCAGGGGGTGTGACGCCACGATACGGGGTGTGTAATCAGAAGCCGGCCTGGTAAGAGAAACAGACCCGGTGTAAACGTAGGCGTTGGCCGTGCCGCTCAGCATCGCACCACGAGTAAGAGGCTGGCGTAGTGGCTCTCCCCCCTCTGGCGGGTCGGCATACAGCTCCACTTGCACTGACTCTGGCGGCATTTCATCGAGGTACACCTGAACTTCGAAGTGCAGGGCGTTTTCGTCCTGTCCTGATTTTACACTGCCAAAGTGTATCCGTCGCCAGTGCTGTTTGAGCCGGCTATGCCATATCTCCAACTCGGCAGCGACCCTGGGATCGATACTACGTTGCCTAAACGCCCGGGCCCGCGGCATGTAATAATCTTCAGTGTATTCCCGCAACATGCGGTTAGAAGAAAACTGCGCGGTCATCCTGCCCATGCTCTCGCGCATCCGGCTTACCCATGCTGTGGGCAGGCCCTGTTCATTACGTTGGTAGAAGCACGGAATTACCTCATCCTCCAGCACGCGGTAAAGTTGCAGTGCCTCAGCAGCATCCCAGCCGGCGATATCATCGTGCTCCAGTCCGTCCCCCAGTGCCCAACCCAGTTCAGGCGCGTAAGCCTCGGCCCACCAGCCGTCCAATTCCGATAAATTGAGACCACCATTGACCAGTACTTTCATACCGCTGGTACCACTCGCCTCCCAGGGGCGGCGCGGGGTGTTGATCCAGACATCCACGCCTTGAACGAGTTGCTCCGCGACGCCCAAATCGTAATCCTCAATAAATACTACCCGATCGTGTACAGCGTGACTTTCGAGGAAATCCTGCCATTGGCGCAGCATGTGCTTGCCCTCGGCATCCTTTGGATGGGCTTTACCGGCAAAGACCAGTTGCACGGGCCGGTCACGGTTGGTGAGCAGGTGCACCAGCCGTTGTGAGTCATGCAGCAACAGGTTCGGACGCTTATACCCGGCGAAACGCCGGGCAAAGCCCAACGTCAGCGCATCTGGATCGAGGAATCCGCTACACTCTCTGATCCTGGTCTGGTCGGCTCCACGCCCGCAGTGCTGACGCACCAAACGCAGGCGAAGGAACTTGACCAGTCGTTGCCGGCCGTCGGCACGGAAGCGCCATAAGCTTTCGTCGGACAGTTGGCGCAGGTCTGTCTCCACAGAGTCCAGGGTTCCACGCCAACGCGACTTGCCGCAGGCGTCTGTCCACAGGACATCCGCAGCGGGCGAATCCCAGCTCGGTACGTGGATGCCGTTGGTAACATGGCATACTGGCACCTCGTCCAGCGGCCAGCGGGGGAATAGCGGCTGGAAGATGCGGCGACTGACTTCGCCGTGCAGTCGGCTGACGCCGTTGACTGCCCCGGCACCGCGAATGGCCAGGTACGCCATATTGAAAGGCTCGGTTTGATCATCGGCGCGCAATCGGCCCAGCGCGAGCAAGTCATCCAGTTGCACCCCACACTCCGTTGCCATCGCTTGAAAATAGAGGGCGAACAGTCCGGGCGCGAAAGCATCGAAACCCGCGTTCATCGGCGTATGGGTGGTGAATAGATTTCCCGCCCGCGTCGCTCTCAACGCCACATGAAAAGTCTGCTTACTGCGCAACATGTAGTGTCGGGCTCGCTCAAAAATTGCAAACGCGGCATGTCCTTCGTTGAGATGGCACACCGGGCAATCGATTCCGAGCATCTCCAGTAGCCGCCAGCCACCGATACCCAGAAGTATCTCCTGCTGCAGGCGCATTTCCGTGCCACCACCGTAAAGCTCACTGGTAATCGCTCGATCGCCAGGATCATTGAGTGGGTCATTACTGTCCAGTAGCAATAAGGTACGACGGCCCACCTGAGCGCGCCAGGTACGAAGACGCAGGGATCGACCGGGCAGATCCAGCGTCACGCGCGCCCATGCGCCGTCATTATCACGCAAGGGGACCACCGGGAGCATGGTTGGGTCATTGTAGGGATAGAATTCAATCTGCTCGCCATCGGAATTCAAAGCCTGGCGAAAGTAGCCCTGCTGATAAAGCAGGCCTACCCCGATTAACGGTACGTTTAGATCGCAGGCGGTCTTCAGATAGTCGCCCGCCAGTACGCCGAGGCCTCCTGAGTATATAGGTAGCGACTCGCAAATTCCGAACTCCATACTGAAATAAGCGATATGGCCGGAAAAATCATCGCCAATGGTCTCGGTGAACCATGATTTTTCATCAAAGTGGACCTCGCGCGCATCGAGTTGTTGGCGTAGTTTCTCGATAAACCCGGCATCAGTTGCCAGTGCGCTCAGGCGCTGGCCAGAGACTGATTCGAGAATCAGCCAAGGGTTGGCGCTGGCCTCCCATAATTCGGGCGAGACCTGGCGCCACATGGCATCGGCGCCATGGTTCCAGCTCCAGCGCAAATCCAGCGCCAGGGTCGCCAGGCCCAGAAGGGCTTCAGGCAAAACCCGGGGAAAATAGTGCTCACTTTGCATGGTCAGTTCCTCGTATCGGGAGCATCCTCAAACCGCGGCGGGGCGCACGCCTGTATCCACGGAGCCACTTCCCAACCGACAGGTGGTTGGCCGCGCGCCACTAGGCGTTGATCAAGCGCAGTTCATCAGCCGATAACGGACGTTCCCCGACGGTAAAATTGGATGCGATCATGCTGAAACTCCCTGTTGGGGTTTGTAAAAAATATGAAAACTGTGCGCTACCGTCATCATGATCATGCGCCGATCAGGCAGTTTTTAAAAGGGACAATGGGCGTAGATTTACGCTATATTGATCGCCAACCTCTTCAAAGTTCTGTTGTGAGCGCATTGTGAAAAAAAGCCAATCATTCGGGTAACGCTGGTCCTGCTGGTCGCCGCGTTGATAGCGGCCGGGCTGTGGCGGTTTTATCCCGGGTT
>QNFR01000199.1 GCA_003646405.1 Gammaproteobacteria bacterium | reverse complement strand
TATGAAGGCGACCGACGCCGAAATGATGCTTTTCGGCGACGATGATAGCGAGGCGCCTGCGGAGGGAACGGATGCGGAACCCGACCCTTCGGAGGGGAAGTCCAAGCAACTCCTTGAGCTTGAAAAGCTGATCGTTGCGCTGGAGGCCCTTCCGCCCTACGAAAACGATATTGACTACCGCATGGCGCAGATCTACCGGCAGGTAGAACGCTATTGGGAAGCCGTGCGGTTTTTCGACTCGGTCTATGCGGCGGATCCGGCCGGCGAGCTGGGCGAACGCTCTATCTATGAAGTGGTCTCGCTCCTGCTCGAAAACCTCGGCGAGTCCTCCGAGGCCGAAGAGCGCGGATTCGCCTACATGGGGCAATACAAGGAGGGGATCACCCCTCGCCAGATCGCCTACATGCTCACGGGCCACTACCAGCAGGAAAAAAACATGGCACCGGTCAAGGCGCTGCTCCCCTACCTCGACGGTCTCGTGCGCACCAACGACACGGCAATCGCGAAATACGACGCCGAACTCTACTTCATGCAAGGTGTCGCCGACCTGATGTTGCTCAACTATGAAGAGTCCGAAAAAGGGTTTAAGCGTGTGCTGGACGAATTTCCGGGATCGCATCAGGAGGGCAGCGCGCTTTATTGGTACGGCATGACGAAACTTTTCCTTCAGAAGTATGCCGATTCCTGGCCGGACTTTGAGAGATACACGCACGACTTTTCGGATGGAGTCTGGATCGACGTGGCGTTTTTCCAAGGCGGAATTTGCCTCTTCGGCATGGAAAAATATGACGAGGCGCTCGAGCGCTTCTCCTTGGTGATCAAGAACTACCCCGACTCAGGCATCTTTCCCGGAGCCTGCAGCATGCGCGGCGATATCTATGGATCGAGGGGCGGGGACGATCTTGATCGAGCCATTACCGATTATAAAATGGCCATAGCCAGTGCCAAGAAGCCCAACCAGGCCACCTATGCCGTGTTCCAGATGGCGGACATCTTCGAGGCGGAGGAGCGCTACGACGAAATCGTTGGGGTGATCCAGGGCTATCTCGACCAGTGGGGTGCCGAGGCCGATATCTCCAAGGCTCTGTTCTGGCTCGGCAAGACCAAGATCCAGCAGGGCTTGGTCGACGAGGCGGTGGAAAGCTACATCGATGCCATCGTCAAGTTCGGTGCGGACGTGCGGGAGGACGGGGTTGATATGATGATTGCCGAGCTCGTCAAGGTGTCGGCCGTCTGGCTCGGTGTCGCGGCGCAGGGGAAGCTCATGGACGATCTCCATGCCGCCTGGGAGGCCGCTACCAACCCGGTGCTGAAACTACGTCTTCGCGTGACCATGGCCAAGCTCGACTATACCGAGATCGAGCTCGGCAAGCGGCTGATCAAGGAACTTCCCGATTTAGAAAGCGCCTCCCCTCCGGTTCTCGCCGCCATCTGCAACGCCTCGTTCGAGATGGAGGACTATTCCCGCGCCGAGGAACTGCTCCGCATCTTCATCATCAAGTTCGAGGACTCCGACTACATGCGCGCGGCCTATAGGTTGCAGGGCTATGGACAGTATGCCGAAAAGGACTACGAGGGTGCGCTCAAGACCATTGAGGAGGCACAGGAAACCTACGGCACCGACCGCGACGTGGCCTGGGCACAGCTGATGAAGGCGCAGGTTTTGCTCGCCATGGGCAGGATCGATGAAGCGCGCGATGCGAATATGAGCGTACTTAGCGTACCTGCATGGCGTGGCGAACCCGTTGCGCAGGCCACCTTCCAACTCGGGCAGGTCGAGGAAAAGGAGGGCAATCTACGCATGGCCTTTGGGTTCTATCAGCGCACCTACTTCCAGTACAAGGGGCATGCCGGCGGCCACTGGGCGGCCGAGGGCTATCTAGCCAGCGCGCGTTGCCTGCAGAAGCTGAGTCTTGAGGATGAACGGATCAGCACCTATCAGGCCATGCTCTTCGATCCCTACGTGAATGATCTGCCGCAGGCCGAGGTGGCCCGCAAGGCGCTGGGTGCGGGCGATGTGGCCGAAATCGAGGCCTTCATCGCCACTGGCGGATCAAGCAATATCATCATCGAAGTCGAAACGGGAGCAATGCTGGACGTTACCGCAACGGAGACCAACACGATGGAATCCGCCACAACGGAGACCAGCACGGTGGAATCCGCCACAACGGAGACTAACACGACGGATGCGGTCGGAACGGAGGGCGAATCATGAAACGGATATGGATCAGTTTGGTGCTCCTCGCCACGATGGGGGCTGTTGCTCAGAAGCAGGCAACCCAGTCCGGCACGCCGGCTCTGCTCGAGGCCATCAACGGCAAGAAGGCGCGTGTGTTCCTCCAGAATTTGGAGGACGGCAACCTGACGTTTCAGGCCTATAAATCCAACAGGGACAACAAGGTTCCTGCCGCGAAAATAAAAAGCCTCGGATTTTCTCTGAACAAGGAGGAGCTCGACCGTTTCCGGGAGCGGGGAACCATCAGCAACGACGAGATCTCGGAGATCTTCGGCAAGGAGAATGTTGGCAGGGCCGAAAAGCTCGAACTGATCTTCAAGGCTATACTCGGGAACATTGCGGGCGCCAGCAGCCGTGGCGAATATGCCGAAGTGGTTGCTGCATTTGAACCGCTCATGGCCGAGCGCGCGCAATACATGGTGGTCGAAAACAATCTGCGCGACGCCTTTTGTATACTGATGAATGCAAACCGAAAGCTGGGCGAGTACGGCAAGGTTCGGAAGGCCGCCAATATTCTGCTAGAGGCCGATGATCCGCTGATGGTGCAGCGTGGGCAGGTCAACCTTGCACTTGTGGCTATTGCCGACAACGACCTCCCGACCGCGGATAAAATCCGCGGCGAGCTGGCCTCCGAGGCGGCAGGACTCTACCTCCAGGCCTGCATTGAACGGGCGGAGCAGAGGCCCGTGGACGCGATCAAGACCGTTTCGGGCATCATTATCGACCACGCCAACGATGTCGAATGGCTTGCGCCAAGCGAGTTGCTCTGCGCCTATCTCTATGTGGATATGCTGGGAACCAACTCGGTAATCACCACCAATTCGGCACTGAATACGGCTCGGCAGGTAAAGAATATGTATAGCGGCACCAGCGTGGCGGCCGATGCGGAAAAGCTATGGATCGATTTGGGTGGCGCAAAACTTGAAGCCGCTGCTGCGGAGGAAAAAGCCGCACGCAAGGTTGCAGAGGAAAAAGCTGCGCAAAAGGCTGCAGAGGAAAAAGCGGAGCGGGAAAAAAGGGAAGCTGAAGAGAAGGCGAGACAGGAAGCCGAGGCGGCCTCCCGGATTGAAAGTGCGGCCGGAACCAATACGAATACAACTACGGAAATGGAATCTAAATAAGGAAATGGAGGAAGGTAGAATGAAAAAGGGACTCTTTATAACAGCACTACTGCTCGTGGCGGGAAGTGCATTGGCACAAGGCGAAGGCATTGAAGCAGCCACGGCGGCGGGGATAGCGGATAAAACGAGCCTGATTTCGCTGATTGAGACGGGAGGGTGGGCGATGTGGCCGCTTGGGGCGTTCTCGTTCGCCATGACGGTCTTCGTGATCCAGAACTTCATTTCCC
>QNFR01000198.1 GCA_003646405.1 Gammaproteobacteria bacterium | reverse complement strand
TGCCCGTGCCAGGGTAGACTTTCCACAACCCGACTCACCAACGATACCCAGCACCTCACCTTCGCCCAGATCGAAGCTGACATCATTCACGGCTTTCAGTGTCGCTTTACCGTTATCCCCCCACACAGGGAACTCCACACTCAGGTTTCGCACCGATAACATTGGCTCGCCGCTCACCGTGACATGGCCTCAAGCTGGTTCAAGTGACAAGCCTTGCTGCGCTGCGGACGTCCGTCGGCACTTGCCAATGATGGTCTTTGGCTGGCACACAAATCCATCGCATAGGCGCAGCGCTCCCGGAAGGCACATCCTTCGGGCATCGCCAGTAGATTTGGTGGTTGCCCGGGAATCTCGACCATAGTTGCAACGGGGCTGTCTACCCTGGGAGTGGAACGAAGAAGTCCCTGGGTGTACGGGTGCTGCGGGCTTTGAAAAATCTCGCGCATAGCACCCTGCTCAACCACTCTACCGGCATACATGACCGCTACCGAGTCGCAGATATCTGCCACAACGCCCAGATCGTGGGTAATCATCACCACCGCTACGCCCAACTCCCGCCTCAGTTCGTCAAACAGGTCCAACACATCTGCCTGTACGGTGACATCCAGCGCTGTGGTCGGCTCATCGGCAATCAACAACTGTGGATCACACAACAGGGCCATAGCGATCATAACTCTTTGCCGCATGCCACCAGACAATTCGTGGGGATACTGGCGCAATCTCTTTTCTGCCTCGGGAATGCGTACCGCTTGCAACATTTCCAGTGATTTCGCCCGTGCCTGGGTACGGCTCATGCCACGATGCACTTCCAGCACCTCTGACAATTGGCGTTCGATACGCAGGTGGGGCGCCAGGGATGTCATGGTGTCCTGGAATATCATAGCAACCTGGTTACCGCGAATAGCTTGCAGCCTATTCACCGGAAGGTCGATCAATTCCTGGCCCATCAGGCACACACTACCGGAAACCGCACCGTTACTGGCCAACAAGCCCATCACCGCGAGAAACATCTGGCTTTTGCCCGAACCCGACTCCCCGACAATACCAACGCAGTCGCCGGTATTAATATTGAGATCGATGCCATTGACAGCGGCCACCTCTCCGTCGGGCGTGTTAAACGTAACCCGCAGGTTTTCTATTTGCAGAACAGCCTGGTTCATTGCTCCACCTTGGGGTCCAGTGCGTCGCGCAGGCCATCACCAATAAAGTTGAAACAAAACAGTGTCGCCGCTAAAAACAGCGAGGGAATTAACAACATCCAGGGCGCCGCTTCCATTTCATCCACACCCTCGGAGACAAGTACGCCCCAGCTGGTCAGCGGTTCTTGTACACCCAGGCCGAGGTAACTGAGAAAACTCTCGGTCATAATCACCCCTGGGATAGTCAGCGTCATATACACCAGTACCGGCCCCAGCACATTGGGTATGATATGGCGCAGCACTACCCGCAATGGTGAAGCACCGATAGCGACCGTGGCCTCAATAAACTCATTATTTTTCAAACTGATGGTTTGGCCACGAACAATGCGGGCCATGGTCAACCACTCCACCGCGCCGATGGCAACGAAGATCAGGAAAATATTGCGACCAAAAACCACCATTAGCACGATAACAAAAAACATGAACGGCATGGAATACATGAGGTCGACAAAGCGCATCATGGCGCTGTCGACCCGGCCACCGACGTAGCCGGAGATGGCACCGTAGATCACCCCGATCAACAGCGCCACGGTGGTGGCGATAAAGGCCACTGCCAAGGATATCCGTGCCCCGATGGCAGTGCGCACAAACAGATCACGACCGACTGCGTCGGTACCAAACCAATGACCGCTGGATAAACTCGGGGCCATTGCCATCTCATCCCAGGAGATCTGGTCGTATTCATAGGGGCTAAGCGATGGCCCGAGGAGCGCCAGAAGCAGGATGGCACCCAACAACCAACAACTTATCACCGCAGCTCGATTGCTTCGAAGGCGACGCATGGCGTCCTGCCACAGGCTTCTGCCGGACTCGCTCATTTGAGTTTCACCCGCGGATCTAAAAAGGTATAGGCAACATCAACAACGATGTTCATCAGCAACAACAGAGCGGCATAGAATATCGATACACCCATCACCAGGGTGTAGTCCCGGTTTATCGCCCCATCAACAAAGTAGCGCCCCAGGCCAGGCAGACCAAATATGCGTTCAATTACAACAGAGCCCACCACAATACCGGCAATAGCTGGCCCCAGAAAGCTTACTACAGGCAACAGGGCCGGTTTAAGCGCATGCCGGAAAAGTACCAGGCGCATTGGAAGCCCCTTGGCCTGCGCTGTACGAATGTAATTGGAACGCAGCACCTCCAGCGTACTGCCACGCGTCATTCTCGCGACATAAGCCACATAGGGGAGACTCAGGGCGATCACCGGCATCACCATATTGGGTAACGCCCCGTGGTTCCAGCCCGCCACCGGCAGCCATTTCAAATGAACACCAAACACCATCACCATAATCGGTGCCAGCACAAAAGTGGGAATCACCATGCCCGTCATGGAAGTACTCATCACCACCAGATCAAGCAGGCTATCCCGTTTAAGTGCCGCGACCATCCCCGCGGGCACACCAACAAGCAGGGCGATTATCAGGGCGCTTATCCCAAGCTTCAAACTGACGGGAAAGGCCTGCCCTATAAGCTCCGTGACCGTGAACTCCTTGAATTTGTAGGAGGGGCCGAAATCCCCCTGCACGACCCCACTTAAGTAATACCCAAACTGCACCAGCAGGGGTTCATCCAAATGGTAGGTTGCATTCAGGTTTGCCCGGACCTCCGCCGGCATGGGACGCTTGTTGTCAAAGGGACCACCGGGGGCGATATGGATCAGGGCAAAAACCGCAATCATTATCAGCAACATTGTAGGAATTGCTCCCAAAAGCCGCTTAACAATATAGCCAAACATACGAACTACCTCCCCTGCCCGGGAGAATAAGCCGGCTCTCTACTGAGCCGCAGATTGCGCGAGGGATGCAGATCCAGTGCATTATCTTTCCAACCAATGACATCAGCACCCACCATCCATTTTGACGTCATATAGAAAATTGGAATAACGGGTTGATCTTTCATCAACAGTGCTTCGGCCCTATGCAGCAGTTGGTTACGACGGACCGGATCAGCTTCCAGTGAGGCCGCTCGAACAAAATCATCATAATCCGGGTTGCTGTAACCGGGGAAGTTTGACTCGGAACGGGAGTGATGCAGATCGATAAAATTGCTGGCATCAGCAAAATCCGCACCCCAGTTGGTCAGCACGATATCATAATCCTGATTCAGCATATCTGCTACCAACACCCGGCTATCTGAACTCATCAAAGCTGTCTTGACGCCGATGGGCTTCCACATGGCGGCGAGCACAATTGCAATTTTCTTTGAGGCCTTCCCGGCAAAAAAACGCAGTGTAACTGGCAGCGGCTTGTCTGGGCTGTAACCAGCCTCAGCCATCAGCCGCCGGGCCTCCACCAGACGCTGCTCCATTGGCATCTCAACGAAATCAAGCTGGCTGTTCTGTCCGTAGCCGGGCATACCCGGGGGAACAAAACCGTATGCTGCCCGCTCCCC
>QNFR01000197.1 GCA_003646405.1 Gammaproteobacteria bacterium | reverse complement strand
TTTTACAGCCGATGCAGAGGCGGATGACAATCAGATCCTAGGGCAGTTTTCAAACATCATTCTCTCCCATCCAGACTTCAAGGACTATGACCTGGTGATCCACGACCGCAAGGAATCGGAAGGCCAACTGCTGAAGCTAAGCGACTTCAAGTCCGACCTACTCGATGGCATGATCTACCTCACCCCATCCGAAGATCACCATGAATTTCTCGAGATGGCCTCGAAGGACTTCCCCATCATCCTGCTTGGGCAGCTTGCCGGTGCGGAGGAAAAAGTGCCCTGCATCGACATCAACAACCGGAAAATGGGTAAGCAGGCCGTCGAACACCTAATCGGACTCGGGCGGCGCAATATTCTCATGCTCATTCCCGAAAAACTGCAACATATCAACTGCATTCAGGATCGGCTGCAAGGTTATCGCGATGCCTTAACCGAAAACGGAATCCAAATCACGGACAAGTACATCTGCCCCGTGCGTTGCTTAAAGGAGAATGTTACCGCCTTCTTCGAGGATTTGCGGTACCTTGAAGAGGTAGATGCCATCTTCTGCGCCAACGACGATCTTGCGGCGTTTTGCATCGCGCCGCTGAAAGCCATGGGCCGCCGGATTCCAGAGGATGTCGCTCTCATCGGCTTTAGCGACGCCCTCATCTGCCAACACACCCACCCCACGCTCTCCTCCGTCCGCCGAGCCGCCAAAAACCAGGCCCATGCCGCCATCGACCTATTGCTCAAAATCCTGAACAAGGAAACTCCCTACGAACCGGGCTTCCAGGAAATCGAGACCGAGCTCGTCATCCGCGAATCAACCGTGGCAAGCAATCTCTAACTATTGATGGGATCTTAGTCGTCGGAACCCGAAACAGAACGCTGGATGGCCGAACCTATCCTTTCCGTACCATCGTTCATCCACCGAATCACTGGCTGGCTGAAAACGGATATCACGGCTGTAGCGATTTCCGTCTGTGACGTTAAGCGTTGAACAATGCATGGTGAACATGGTGATGATGATTATGTCGTCGGCGTTTATATTTGAGGTTTGCCACTGCCCTCCATATTTTTCCGTGTACTCGCGGGGATCGTGCGAGTACCAGCCCTCCATGTTGTCGCGATCAACATCAATCATGCCGTAGCTTTCGATCAGTTGATTTTTTCGTTTCTGGTGTGATCCCACATTCACAACCAGTGTTCCAAGTTCCGTATTAATATCGCCAATGGGGTTCCAGACGGTATGCACTTGACCGGATCCCCGCCCCATATAGACGTTGTCGAAGTGCAGGCCGATATATCCACCGGGGAAAATGGCTCGCAACCATTTATGGTCAAACGTTAGGGCACGTTCATTGAAGTACATTTCGAAAAAGCTAAAGAGTTTCTTTGATTCGAACAGCTTGAGAAACGTTTCTTCATGGGCGATGCAATCGGTGTCCAATGGGAGATCATCATCTTAATCTTAAGCTTCCTGTACCTTTCTTCGGAATGCGTCTTTCGCGGCAAGTACCTCATCCCGATCATGGAAATCCCGTAATAGCAAATAGCCGTCATTCTCCATACGGTTGCGGAGAGCCGCCGCATCATCCAAGAGATCATTTGACTCCCTCAACTCGCCAACTTCTCCCGGAAACTCCATTTCAGTCTTGCATACCGATATTTTCATCACCACCGCCTACTTATTCCACCGACTCAAGATTTTCAGTCGGAATATCAATGATGAGTGCGCCCTTGCCGAATACGAAATCGATTCCGACGCGCCCGGAGACTCGGTCGCCGGGGTTGAGGGGTCGGGGGGCGTCCTGCGAGACGATCAGGAATAGTTCACCATCGCGGTGAAAGGCGCGAATACGATTGGCGCCCGAGGCCGGAGTGAAGGCCACACCGGCTCCCCTATCGCTACGCCACTCGGCGTGTTCCACATTGAATTTTGTTGCGCGGAAATCCGCCGGGCCAAAATCGTTGATATCCTGTTCCCACACCCAGGTGGGAACGGCGGGACCGTAGTAGGTGCCGAGATGATCCCAGCGTGTCTGCTCGGGCTTAGGGAGTTCGAAGCGGGCCGTGCCTGTACCACGCCCGATATGACCTTCCGGATAAGCATCCCAGTTTCCGCCGCCGCTCCAGCTGATGCCGCCAGCCTCGGCAGGGAGCTTCAGGCAAATCCCGGTCTCGCGCACATCGCGCTTGGAGCCTGTGTAGGTATAGTCATATTCAAGGATGGTTCGTCCTGCGCGGTCAATCACCCAGCTCAGCCCGCCCTCGAATTCGCCAACACGCTCGCGCAAGGTGAGCGTTGTGTTCTGTTCCGAGTTTTCCGTCGTCAGCGTTTCAACATATCGGGTTGCCGTTCCGGGGAGCTCCTCGTAGGCAGGTCTTGTCGGTACGAAAATCATTTTACCTTCGGCCTGAGTCACAAAGACTTCCGGCAACCCCGATAGGTTCAGGGTGGATTGCCCTGTACCGCCGACAGGATCGACCTCGAGTTTAATGCCTATCCGCTCCTTGTTTTGCCTTACCTCCGGTGCTCCGCGGTCGGGCGAGGCCAGCTCGGGCTGCCGATTCTCTTCAAGATCCAGTCCATAGCTGACCACCGAAACGCCATCGCTTCCGATACACTCGAGTGTCCAATGTGATTCTAAGACGGAGGGAAGTTCTACGGTCCATTTCCCCGAGCTGGCTGGAGCCATGGAAGGGCCATCCATCTCAATTCTCTGATTCCCGGCGCTCCATACAAAGCGCAGTTCATTCAAATCTGTAAAGCTGTAGCGGTTTTCGAGTTCGAGCGTGAGCGAGCGGCCACCATTTGGCAAGGCGTCGCCGTTGTAACCATTAAGCCAAACCGGAGAAAAGAGCTTCTTGGTCAACCACCACTCGGGCTTTTTTCGCCGCCAGCCATCGATGATCCCCCATTGGCCATAGCCAACCCGGTCTTCGCCAATCACGAAGGTCTCGTCAATGCCCCCCCAGATCGCTACACCCAGCCAGCGGTCGGAACGAACCATCCGATGCCAGAGGGCATTCGTTTCCCAGTGCGGGTTGGTATCGTTTCCGCCAAAGCGATAAATTCCACGGCTCCATTCTTCACGCATGCCCGGATCAATCGTGAGTTCCTCATAATCATAGGTGTTGATATGGAACATTTCGTCGATCAGGACCGGACGCGGATCATCCGGATCAACGAGATAAGACGCCGGATCGCTGTGGGGGTTGTTATAGTGCGAGCAGGCAATGTCGCAACGTTTCCCGTCATGGTTCATTTGGTTGTTGAAGATGGTCAGGCGGGAGGGATCACGCTGCTTGATAAAATCATTCATTTTGAGAAAATTGTCCGGCAACCTGTCGTCCTCGCCCCTGAGATAGCCAGACTCGTTGGCGATCGACCAAATAATTACACTCGGATTGGCACCGTGATATTCCAGCATCGCGGCGGCGGGATTGAGGAACCAGTTGAGGGCGCTTGGACTCTCGTCAACGGGCTCACCTTCCAGCTTGATTCTTTTTGCGACCCAGGTGAACGGTGCCTCGCATTCGACGTAGATTCCCAGCTCGTCGCAGGCTTCGAGAAACTCGCGCGTGGGCGGATAGTGCGAGGTGCGGATATAG
>QNFR01000196.1 GCA_003646405.1 Gammaproteobacteria bacterium | reverse complement strand
TGGCGGCCAACCAATTGATACAGTTAAAACTGGCGGATATGCAGACTGAAATCAGCCTGGCGCTGCAGGGCTGTTATCGGGCGGGGCAATTGATGGACGCCGGGCAGATCGCGCCGGAGCTGATCTCCCTGATCAAGCGCAATTCCTGCGGCAAGTCCCTGGCTATCGCGCGCCAGGCCCGGGATATGCTGGGCGGTAATGGTATTTCTGACGAGTACCCGGTGATGCGCCATATGGTGAATCTGGAGGTGGTGAATACCTATGAAGGCACTCACGATATCCACGCCCTGATCCTGGGCCGTACCCAGACCGATATCCCTGCATTCTGATGGGGGTTATTAACGCACAATCTCCACCGGGTGCACGGCTGCCAGTTTCCCGGTGGGGTTGAGCTGGCGCATGCCCGGTATCATGGCGGCCATTGCCGCCTCGCGATTACCCGGCGCCGGGTGGGTGCTGAGGAACTCCGGCGGTTTGGAGCCACCCTGGGCGCCCATTTTTTGCCATAGAGTGACGGCCGCATCCGGGTCGTAACCGGCCATTACCGCCAGCTCCATACCAATCTGGTCGGCCTCGGACTCCGCTGTCCGGCTGTTGGGTAGCGTCAGGGCGACTTTCGCCGCCATGGCGGCACCCCCCATGGCGACCACTGGCTTGTCGGACATGACGCCCACGGCTACTACACCCAGGGTGGTGGCCATGGCCCGGGACATACGCTCCGCTGTGTGGTTGGCCAGGGCGTGGGAAATCTCGTGGCCCATGATCTGGGCGAACTCGGCGTCGGTCAGGTGCAGCTTTTCGAACAATCCGGTGTAGACCGCCATGCGGCCCCCGGCCATACACCAGGCATTGACGGTTTCGGGGTCGTCGATGATCGCCACGCTCCACTCCCACTTACCGGAACCGGGGTACGCACGGATAGCTTCTGTCACCAGCCGTCCGGTTATGGTCGCTACCCGGTCAACCATCTTCGGGTCGTCTACCAACTTGTCCTGTTTGTTCAGTTCGTCGACGGTGCTGAGATAGGCTTTTTTCGACTGAACAATGGCTGATTCAGGCGAAATCAGCATCAACTGGGAACGCCCGGTGGGGCTGGTGGCGCACGCCGGGAGCAGGCTGAATACCAGGATCAGTAACAGGAGTCTCTTCATTTACCAGGTCACTTTTGGTTTGGTTCACGGTATCAGTGGATTAGACCGTGTATCTTACTGAAGATTTCCCGGCTGCGCCTGTTTAATGGTGCGCGGTGCGCGCTCCATGTGGGGGACGCTATAGCGACCCGAAAATCCCTAGCATTGTCTCGCGCTGCGCAGCGTCGGGCAGGCGGCCGAAGTTGGCCTGCATGTTATCTGTCATATGATGTACCTTGGCGGTGGCCGGGATAATGCAGGTTACCGCCCGATGGCCGAGAATAAACTTGAGGTAGAACTGGCCCCAGCTACCGCAGTCCAGTTCCGTGGCGAGAGTGGGCAGTTCATGCCCACGGGATTTTCCGAACAGGGCGCCACGCTGGAAGGGGCGGTTGATCATGGTGGCGATGCCCCTGTCTTGTGCTACGGGCAGTAGTGCCTTTTCCGCCACCCGATCCTGAATGTTGTAACTGAACTGCACAAAATCCAGGGGCTCGCTGCGCATGATCTGCAGCAGCTCTTGGTGGTCGCGCCCGTGGGAAATGGTGATGCCGATATAGCGCACTTTGCCTTCTTTCTTCCAGTTTTTCAGCGTATCCAGGTGCGTCTTCCAGTCCTGCAGGTTGTGCACCGCGATCAGGTCGAAACGCTGTACATTCATGCGCCGGGCGGATTCCTCCATTTGCGCGATGCCTTGCTCGCGGCCGGTGGTCCACACTTTGGTGGCGGCGAACAGTTTGGGCGATTTTTCCATCGCGCGCAGCACATCGCCGACGCGGGTTTCCGCATTGCCGTACATGGGGAAGGAGTCGATCACCGTACCGTGCCCGTCGAAGAAAGCCCGCATCACCTCGGTCAGTTTAGCCAGCGACTCAGCGTCCGCGGCGGTGTCAAAAGTGCGTGATGTGCCCATGCCCATAACCGGTAGTAGCTCACCTGAGCTGGGTATGGGGCGTTGAATCAGTGGTAGATTGGCAGGGGGAGAAGCGGCTTGCTCGGCATTCAAACCCAATGACTGGTACGCCAGCATACTGGCGCTCAGCTGCAAAACCTGGCGGCGATTGATCATGGCAATCTTCCTGTGATCAGAATCGGGCTAGTGTTTCAGCCCCGATGCAGGGGGTCAAGCGAATAGAAAGGGTCGACGTTGGCTTACCTGGTGCGCAGAACTTGATTTCGTATCACAAACCAGCTTCCGTCAGGAGCAATAAAACCTGGCTCATGTACATTGTGGACTTAACCCATCTTTCGATTTCACTGACAACAATATCATAAAAAACAAATAGATAGGTATCGGATCAAGTCCGTTATGGCACTACAGATTTGATTTTGTGGGGCGGATTCAGACGATGATTGTCTCGGCTTTCCCCGGCTTGGCTGAAATACCCAGAGCATCGTATATCGCTTTTTGGTGGGGTTCTGCGCGTGTCGTCTTGCGGATATGAACGGTTCTGCCATCTTCTCGCTTGAGACTCACTGTGATCCGCTGCAGGTTTTCCAGCTTGCGGCGTATCGTTTCCCAACTGTCGTGAATGCCTTGAGACTTCAATTGGGTGCGGATCGTATGCACCAGGTGGTAGGCCAGCAGGGTAATGAACAGGTGGCCTTCTATACGGGCTTCCTTCTGATGGAAGTTGGGGCGCATCCCCAGTTCGCTCTTGATGCTGCGGAACACCGCCTCCAGATCGGTCAACATGGTGTAGGTGCGCCATAACGTGGATTCATCCCAGTCGACAAGGTTAGTGCGCAAGCAATAGACTCCGGGGTGCGTCGCCTGAGAGTGCGATTTTTCTGAACGCTCCCAGTGGATAGTGGTGGCTTTGTCGTTGGCTTCATCGTGCTCAACCCGGAGGGTATAGTGCTGGGCTACGCGACGGTGCTTTTCTTTCAATCGCCCGATGCGCTCCAGGATTTTGTCATAGCGTTTGGTCGTGCCTTTTTTGGATAGCCCTTCATGAAGGCCTTGCAGGGCAGCTTCAAAGCGTTGGCCGGCTTGATCCTGCATGGCCTGCTCTTTTATTTCGCGGGCCTGCGAGTGGCAGTAGAGCTCCACCTCGCCGGTCTCGGTATTGACGACGCGCTGGATGCGAACGGTCTGCCCCGGTTCTTCTTTCACCATCACGGCCTGCTCAGGATCAAACTCGCGTTGTCGCTTGCGGCTGACCACCAGATAACGATAGCCCTGCTCAAGCAGCCAGGTGATATTGGCTTCGCTGGCGATACCGGCATCCATCACCACGATGCTGCCCGGTCTGCTGTTCAGCCCCGCCAGCATGGCTTGCAGGGTGTCCGGTTCGCTGGCGTTACCCGCAAAAAACTCGCTGGCGCGGGGAAAACCGCTGCCATCAAGTACCAATCCCAAGGTGAACAGGGGGCAATCAGAACGTTTCTCCTTGGAGCGTCCCCGCTTGGCCTTGGCAACACCTTTTACCTGCCCCTCGAAGAACGTGTTCGTTAAATCGTACAGGGTAATGGTTTCCTCAAAACCAAACAG
>QNFR01000195.1 GCA_003646405.1 Gammaproteobacteria bacterium | reverse complement strand
TCACCGGATACATCACGGTATCGAAATCATACTCGTTCATTGCGGCCAGGGCGGCTTCGGAAGTGTGCGCGGAAAATCCGATGTTCCTTATCAGTCCGGCTCGTTTGGCCTCCAGCACAACCTCCATCGCCCCGCCGGCGGAAAAGGCAACCTTCACATCCTTCTCAACATCGACAAGGCCGTGCAGCTGATAGAGATCGAAATAGTCGGTTCTGAGATGCTTCAGGGATTTCCCAAGCGCATCTCTTGCTCCGGCGGCATCGCGCAGGTGGGTCTTGCAGCTCAAGAAAATATCTTTCCGGAAAGGCTCAAGGGCGGGGCCAAGCTTTTCTTCGGCATTGCCGTACGCCGGAGCAACGTCGAAATAGTTAATGCCGAACTCCACCGCCTCTTCAACAATCCTGGCGGCCTGCCCGGCACGGGAGTTCATAACAACAATGCCCCCGAACCCAAGCGGGGAAACCAGCAGTTCTGTTTTACCGAGGCTATTCATGGGCGGGAGTGTGCCAGATCGAATCAACCGGAGGAAGTCCTGATCGATTTCCTTATCGGAGGCGAGTTGCCTCAAATTAAAACGACACCGAAGTACCATGACAAACGCGCACGACGCCTAAGCTCCCGTACCCCACCGTACCTACGCTGCACCTATTTTGCGGCGAACAACAAGCACGGCCAAGGCGGAAAAAACAAATGTAGCGGTGTGAGGTTCAGGAATTACATTGCTGGTTACCACGATATTGTCAATCCCGACAGAAACGCCTGGATCCAACGTTGCACTGCCATGCCATGGTGACAAGCCGAACCGGATCGACTCCACATCATCACCTGAGGTAGTGAAATAACGTGATACTATAGGATGGATTCCCGTATCAACGGTCCAGCGGTTTCCTAGTAGATCAATCTCAACCTCGACATGCATGGGTTGATTATCGACTAAACTCCCCATCATTCCACTGCCGCCACTATAGGGAGTCCATGTCATGATCCCGGCACTTCCATGAAAATCCAACCTCCGGGTCTGTGGCGTATCAATCATAATCCCGAAAGTATAAAGCGAACCCACCAAATTATCGGTCTCTATATCAAAGGATAACTTGTAATTGTCGTAGCCCAGTCCTAGATATAGCTCGATTTGCTCAGAAGTACCGACATTGGGGTTGAACACCAGAGGCTGGCTAGACAGTGAACCAAAGCCTGTGTCAACAACGGGTTCACCACTCCTCACCCAACCAATTAAATCTGGAGAAGCCCCCGTATTTGGCAGGCTGCCAACCGTATGGGACGGTGAGCTGAAATCAATGTTGTAGTGTTCGATCACGGTTGCGTAGGTAAGCCCTGAAATCCCTGTAATAAGAGCAATTAGTGCATGGCATATTTTAGTCATCTTCCATCTCCCCTGATGCTGAAGAAGGAAAGTTTTACACGAGTCAAATATCAATGTAAAGAATTAAGGACTGGTCCGTGCGGCCCGCCGCTGTTTTTTCTTCCAAACGAGGGGGCTCTTTGCGATTCTGTCCCAGCGTGCGCTCCGCGCCCGCTCCAGTATGGACGGGGGGCGGGTTGCGGGGAAACAATCAGGCTTAGGAGACGAACACCATGAGTACCCGAAGAGATGTGGCAATCGCCCTGCTGGGCCTTCCTGTGATCGTGAACGCGATGGAACCCGAGCCGAATCCCTTTAGCGAAGCTGCTGCTCGCATCATCAGCTATACGCTTTATGCGGAGGCCAGAGGCGAACCGTTCAAAGGGAAACTGGCGGTTGCGGCAGTAATCCAGACCCGCGCCAGACGCTCAAACACCTCCCTGACGGAAATCTGCCTGAAAGACAAGCAGTTCTCCTGCTGGAACAGCCTGAAGGCCGTTCCGGAATTCTACATTTCGGGCGAGGGCATCCTTCCCGCTGATATCAAAGCCCGAAGCGATTGCTATGGAATCGCCTGGGTGCTCATGTCGAGCGCGCGGAAATGGAATTATCTGACGCATTTTTATAACCCCGCCACCGTCACTCCGTCGTGGGCGGGCGTATTGCGAGGGAAGCGCGTCATCGGAAACCATGTCTTTGGTTATATTGACTGATCCTTGGCTTGGATCCTGTTGCAGCGTGTAGGGCGGAGAATTATTGAGCGTGATTTTATCACAGCTCGTATGGAGGCCGGACACCTCTCTTGACTGCCTTCTCTCTCCGGTTTATCGGTTAAATCCCATCAACCGGAAGGCCACTTGGAACTGATTCTGGAATGGTTTCCTCCAACCGGCTGTGTAGATTCGGCGCACTGAGGGCTTCAAGGAATGCCTCAATCTCGATCACGCTCCTATTCGGCAGGGGTCCGGACAAGTATTGGGAATCAAGCGTCGAAACAAGCATTGTCAATGTGGCTGAATCATTTTTTAGCGAGTCGTGCAGCTCCGGCTCGTCAAGTTGCTTGCGTGGATTGTAGGTCAACAAGTTGGCTCCCGGAGTGGCATGATGTTCAATCACGTCCCGTAAATTATTATAAGCGCCATTGTGCATCCACGGACCCGTGTCAGCCACGTTGCGCAGAGGCGGAACACGAAATCTAAACGAATCAAGCAGATCGCCGGTTTCCAGAAAACGGCCCATGTCCAATGGGGCGGACACGCCTGCCCCAGGGCCCAACTGTGGTGTACAGATGTTATAGTGTTCCTGGTCCGTCAATAGCGGTCCAGCATGACATTCGACGCATTTGGCTTGGCCAAAGAACAGAATCGCCCCGCGTTTCTGCTTGTTGCTTAGTGCTCGGTCGTCACCAGCCAGATATTGATCCCATGGACTATCCAAAAACGTAAATGCCTCTATTTCAAATGCGGCGATTGCGTTTGCGGCGTCGGCAAATGTTAGATCGTCTTGTGGCTTTTCCGGATACGCAGCGGCAAACAAGTCCTGATATTCCGGGATGGCCAGTAGTCGCTGCATCAACTGGTTCCATATGCCACGCGGGTCATCGTCGTCAACGTCAGCCATTTCATTGTGTTGGCCTAGAAAATCTCTATCGCCTGCCCGGCCACGCATCTCGAGTCGGGACGTCACAGGAAACATGGCCTGCACCGCGAGTACCGATTCCAAACCGGGTAGCAGATCTTCACCTGCTGGACTGTTGAACGTACCGTCAGCATTTTGTGTAACGCGACTGTCCCAAAACTGAGAAAACCATAGCAAAGATCCACGATTGAAAATCTCCGGGGCGTTCCGCGGTGTAAATTCTTGGTCTTCTCCTCTCCCACGATCAGGCCCCACAGAACCAATATTACGGGGTTTTGTCCCAACGGATAAAGGCAGCATGTCTCCCGTTCCCAATGTCGGGAAGTGGCAGCTTGCGCAAGCCGTGTCTCGATTTCCGCTCAGCTCCCGATCGAAAAACAGCGCATGGCCAAGTTCTATTTTTTCGATGGGCTGAGGAGGGCCAGAATCAGGAGTGGCGATCCCGTGCAGCTCAATCAGCGCTTCCAGGATTTGGTCGAGATCTTCTTTATGAACTAATCCCCGCCCCTGACCAGCAGCTGATTCGGTTAACACGAAAAACATAGCCGATGTCAGCAGCAGAGCCACCGTTGCCGCCGAAGCTCGCCGGCGAATGAGCCTATTTGTTCGAAGTAGATTCATAGCAAC
>QNFR01000194.1 GCA_003646405.1 Gammaproteobacteria bacterium | reverse complement strand
TGACACGCGCCCCAACGCCTTCCTGGCGTCTGACAATCCAGCTCTGGTTTATCGAGAAAAAGTCCAGGAACAATTCGGTCTAAGCGACCCACTAATAATCGCATTGGTTGATCGAGGACCAAAAGGAATTTTTCATCCGACCAGTCTTGCACTGTTGCAATCTCTAAGTGACCAGATCGGCGCCCTCCCCAATATAGACGAAGAGCGGGTTATGAGCCTCGCCTCGGAAAAGAATATCGTCGCCAGTGAAGAAGGCATGGAGGTTAGCGGCTTTCTGGATCAGTTGCCGGAAAACCAGGTCCAGGCTGAGGCGGTTCGCGCGGCCGTGTTCGATTTCCCACTTCTGGTGGGGAATCTCGTCTCCAGGGACGGCCATGTCACATTGATTGTCGCCGAGTTGCTGGATGATCGCGAAGTGGAATCCACCTACACGCAGGTGAAGGCAATAGCGGACCGGATGTCAGCAAGCGGTGACGTCGAGATACATGTCGCAGGCGAGGGGGCGATTGCGGGCTATTTGGCCAAATACATAGATATCGATGCAAAGCAACTGAACCCACTGGCCTGGGCTGTGATCATGCTCATCCTGTACATCGCTTACCGCCGCTTCAGCCCGCCCCTGATTGCCAATGTGATCATTGCGGCCTCGGTGCTTATCCCCCTGGGTATCATGGCGGCAGCACATATTCCTTTTTACATGATCACCAGCGCCCTGCCTGTAATCCTGATCGGTATTTCAGTGGCAGACACCATACATATATATAGTCAATACTATGAATTACAGGCCAGGGACCCGGATGCGGAAGTGAGGGATCTGGTGGCCGCAACCATGCGAGACATGTGGCGCCCTGTCACATTGACCACCCTGACCACCATGGCCGGTTTTTTGGGGTTGTATTTTTCCGCCTATATGCCGCCCTTCAAGTATTTCGGCCTCTTCGCCGCCATCGGTGTGGCGGTAGCCTGGCTATACTCCATGGTGTTGCTGCCCGCCACAATAGTACTTTTCAAACCCCAGGTCAGTCCTGGCTTCCAGCGACAGGTCGAGGCGGCCGGGTCCGACTGGTTCGGGCGTTGCATGCAGGCACTTGGGCGTTTAACCCAGGCGTATGCCACGCCCCTGCTGGTAACTGCGCTAGCTGTAATGATACTTGGCACCATTGCCGCCAGCCAGATCATCGTGGATGAAGAACCTATCGCCATCTTCCACTCCAGTGAACCCCTGTACCAGGCAGACAAGGTCATGAACACACACCTGGCAGGCACCAATGCTCTGGACGTGGTAATCGAGGCCAGCGAACCCGGTGGGCTGCTGCAGCCGGATAATCTCGCACGCATAGAAGCCCTGCAGGCCTATGCTGTGGGGTTGCCCCATGTAGGTGGCTCCACTTCTATTGTGGACTACCTGAAACAGATGAACCGGGCCCTTCGCGGTGGATCCGTGGAAGATTACGTCCTGCCGGACAGCGAAGATCTGGTGGCCCAGTACTTCCTGATCTATTCAGCTACCAGTGATTCCTCTGACTTCGAGGAAGAGATCGATTACGACTACCAGATGGCCAATGTTCGCCTTAACCTGAATACTGGTAGCTATCATAAGTTCAAGCCGGTCGTGGAGAGCATGCAGCGATATATTGACGAGGAATTCAACACGCCAGAGCTGAAGGCGACACTGAGTGGCCGGGTCAACCTGAACTATCACTGGATTGGGGATCTGGGGCGCAGCCATTTCGCCGGGCTGGGCTTTGCCTTGCTGCTGGTCTGGGTAGTCTCCACGCTTTTGTTCCGCTCGGCCTGGGCTGGTGTCTATACTCTTGTCCCGGTGGCCGGCGCTATCCTGCTGGTTTACGCCGCTATGGTAGTGATGAACCTGGGCCTGGGTGTGGGCACCTCGATGTTTGCCGCAGTGGCGCTGGGTCTGGGCGTGGATTTCTCCATCCACACACTGGAACGCTTCAGGGTACTTTATGCATCAGAAAATGGAGACTGGAACCGGGTATTCGACGAATTTTACAAGACCACGGGGCGCGCCCTGTTTTTCAACTTTCTGGCAATTGCCTGTGGCTTTGGCGTGCTGATATCCAGTAAAGTTGCATCACTTAACAACTTCGGTTTGATGATTGTGATAGCCATCACCACCAGCTTTCTGGCCAGTATGACAATTTTGCCTGCGATGATTCGTACCTTCCGCCCGAACTTCATCACAACCTACGGCGATGGCGCCGTGCGCAGGCCAATCCACTGGCCCACGCTGCTTATCGTGGCTGCTGCACTCCTTGTTGCATGGTTCCTGTTTCCGCCAGTCGCCGCCGCCCAGGAACCGAAAGAACCGGCTGCTATCCAGGTATTGCAACCAGAAAATCCGGTTCAGCTATCGGCTGCAGACCTAGTGCTGCGTGTTAATGCCGTGGACAATGGGGAATTCGTAACACGTAAGCTCAGCATGCAGCTGGTGAACCGGCGCGGCAAAGAGCGGCTGCGCGATACAGTGGTCTACCGCAAGTATTACGGTGAGGAAATGCGCACCATCGTCTTTTACGAGTCCCCTGCCAATGTGCGCAACACCTCTTTCCTGACCTGGGATTACCCCGAAGTCGACCGGGATGACGATCAGTGGCTTTACCTGCCAGCACTGCGCAAAGTGCGCCGTATTTCTGCGGCGGATCGCGGCGATTACTTTATGGGAACTGACTTTACCTATGAAGACATCAAGCTCGACGGCAAATTGTCAGAGAACGACTACGAATATACCCTGCTACAGACCCCGGATAATTCGCCAGACGGACATTACAAACTGGAAGCCACACCCAGAGACGATGAAACGGCGCAGGAGTTGGGTTATTCTCGCATCAATTTCTGGGTGAACCCATCCAATTGGCTGGTTATCAAAGGGGAGTTTACTGACATCAAAGGGAATTTGCTCAAAACACTTCATGTAACAGAAAGTGCACAGATAGATGACATATGGACCCGTCAGCGTATTGAGATGGAGAATCACAAGTCCGGGCACCGCACGATCTTCTCTTTTAGCGATATCGACTATACTACGCCGGTGAATGACACACTGTTCAGCAAACGAGCTATGGAGCGCGGCGCACCGTGAATGCCCGGTCACGCCTTCAAACCACCATACGTGTGGTGCTGGCTGCTATTGCCCTGGCCGGTGCGCCTGTACTGGCAGAGCAGGTCGTAGACCTGCGCCTGGGGCTGCACGAAGACAAGACCCGACTGGTGTTCGACCTTTCCGGCCCAGTGGCGTACTCCATAACCACAATGGACGATCCGCCCCGTTTAATTATCGATATCCCGGAAGCCGACCTCACCCGGCTTCCGCGGATGTCTTTTACCGGGACTCCTATCAGCGACATGAGCACTGCTGCTGGTGCGAGCGGCGGGCTGATAGTCACCTTCAATTTCGACCGCGCTGTAGCTTCCAGGAGCTACCTGCTGGCCCCGAACCTGCCGCGGGGTGATCGCCTGGTTGTAGATCTGTATGAGGAGCCACTTCAGCAGATTGCACGCGCAGGGGCGCAACCCTCGCCTTCGCCAGAGGCCGCCCCCCAGAACGCCACCGCTGATACGCCCGAGCCTATTAAACCCCCGGCTTCCGCCGAGACCTCTTCCCGCGAAACAG
>QNFR01000193.1 GCA_003646405.1 Gammaproteobacteria bacterium | reverse complement strand
TCTCGCTCAATGTATCGCTCCGCCCAGTCCTTGCCATATTTCCGGAAGAGGTTTGCCCGAGTATAGTCGTAGTGGGGAACATCCTCGAGAAGTTCATAATTATCTTCAACATCCAGTTTGGTATGGAATTGACCGAAGGCCTTATCCTCCTTTTCCGGAAGGTCTTGGAATACGGAAGGATTTCGTTCCACCGGTGTTTGGCCTGCATATTCAACCCCCACGCAGGTTACACCATACGACCAGAACAGGTAGCCCTCGGGATCAACAAACCACCAGCGGCCTTTATGCTTTTGCGTGCGGAAAAAACCCGAGGCTTCAAATTTTGGCCCCTCTTTCCATCCACCATATTTGCTGAACCCAGTGGGTTCCCCTAGCTCCTTTTCCAGCATCGTATCCTTGGCTATGCCCTTGAGAAGGTCTTTGTCGGAATGAGCCTTATCCGGCCACTCCTTGAGAATGTACTGTCCGTATTGATCAATAAATGGAAAGACACCCATTTGGGCTTCATTCATTTTTTGAAGGGGATACATTCGCGTCAGTTCAAAAGCATAATCCTCTTCTTGATCACACGTAATGATCAGATTTTTAACCTTGCACGGATCAATCGTGTGCCAATGCCTGAACCTGCCGTCGGGTTTCCCGGACATTCTTAAATAAGCAGGGTCTGTTCCGCTATAATCGGCCGAGCGGCAAAGCGCCACACCCAATGGCAGCTCCTCCCCAACCTTTACAATCGTACGACCCAGCGCCGAGTTGGACCAGCCCGTTGCTCCGTCATTCCCCAACATGAGATCCAATACCAGCTCGGTCTGACCGGTGTTCTTGAGCATGAGGCCGAGTACGCTAACCGATTCCATATTCCACACGTCACCTTCCGCAGGCACCAGAACCAGCTTGAACCCTCCCCCACCCTGCAAAATATGACGGCCTCCGACGGATTGCACCGAAACGCCATGGGCATTCCCAATCTTGTAGGGAAAGCCTACCACAGAAGCAGTGTACGAACCGCTCGGCTGTGTCGTCATTTGAGAAGCTGACGCCTTTTTTGTGGCACCTGCTGAAAGCGACAAACACAAGGCCGCAACAACCGCCAGCATAACCGATAGCCGGGTTGCGACCCTGCTCAATTGGGATCTGGGTGAACTAAACATGCTGGGGATAGTGCTTGATGATGGGGGTTTTTACAAGTCAAAACTGGAGAAAATAGCGCATTATATTAATTTATAATGTTTGTACCCGCAATCAATTGGAGTCCGTAAATGATTTCGGAGAATAAAGATGCTTGCATTGCTTTGCACTTTATAGCAACATTGTTAACAGATCACGCAAAAACATGGAGTATGATGACTGAATCCAACCGCAAACTGATTGTTCTTTCATTGAAATGGTACGATATTCGTATCCATCAAGGTGTATTGGAATATGCAAAAAACCAGAACTGGGATGTCCTGGCCAGCCCGCACAAGTCGCAAGCGCTCGAGATTCCCGAGGCCGACGGGCAAATTATCATGCTCGGCCCCAATGACCAACGGCGGACGCGCTTGGTGGAAAAATCCAATCTTCCCATCATCGACTTAAGCCACTACAGCGCGGTGGAACTCCCCCGCGTCTACCCCGACAGCTTGCAAGCCGGGCAGATGGCCGCCACCGAGTTCTTGGGGCGGGGCTATACGCAGTTTGCCACCTACAGCACCCAGCCGCACTGGTATGTCGATGAGCGCCGCCAGGGATTCTGTGCGGCCCTTGAGAAAAAGGGCTTCACCGCCGAGAGCTGGCACATGCCGCAGACCGATTCGCACAAGGGTTCTTTCAGCCCACGCGGCCCAGCACGCAACACAATCAAAAAATGGCTAACCGAAGCACCCAAGCCGATCGCCATCTACGCCATCGAGGATGAAGGTGCCGCTATGCTGATGCGTGCCTGCCAACAGTTTGACATCGCCGTGCCGGAGCAGGTGGCGCTGATTGGCACCAACAACGATCCAGTGATTTGCCCCTACACGGAAGTTCCGCTAAGCAGCATCGACCTGAACTGGGAAGGTGTCGGCTTCGAGGCCGCAGCCCAGCTCGACCAACTCATGCAAGGCAAACCACTGGAGAAGCAACTAACCCTGATTCCACCAAAGGGCTTGGTGGTGCGTAAAAGCTCGGATGCCGTGGCCGTGGCGGATCTCCGGGTCGCCAAAGCCCTTACCTACATTCAAGATAACAGCCAGCGACATGTGAGTGTCACCGAAATCACCCAGATGCTTGACATCCCGTTGCGCACCCTGCAATGGGCTTTCCAAAAAGCCTTGAACTGTACGATTCAGGACGAGATCAGCAAGCGGCGCGCCGAACGAGTTAAGGATATGCTGCTAAACACCGACCGCAACGTGGGACAGATCGCCCTCGACCTCGGCTTTTCATCGGCCCAATACATGAACCACTTTTTTGTCAAGGCAACAGGCGGCACGCCCAACGAATACCGCCAGAAAAAAATGGCAGCCAGTCGTGAACCCATTGCTGAAGCCACTTAGAGAATTTCACGACTGGGGTGCCTATCGAAGGAGGACACTGATGCGATAGAAGTTCTGATTATTCACCCGTTCAACATCATCTGTATAGCTGTTGGCCGGGTAGGCTAGATTGTCCTGGATGTTCGTGAATCCAGCGGTCAGGTCATCCGTCCAATCGACGCTGTATACGCGGCCGGTCACGCTTCCCCAGTTCACCGCCTCAACCCGCGCCTTTGCAAGAGCTAGATCTTCCGGAGTACTTCCGTTGGCTTTACCCAGCCCCTTTTTTTGCGAATAAACCGTATAGGCTTCTGCCTGACCAACAAGTGCCAGCAGGCAAATGGCTCCCAAACACCAGTTGCCCGGTTTCAAACTACGTTTTGTCAAAGGTTTCATTTTTTTAGAGTTCCTCCAAGTTGGCCTGTTTCAGGATCTGTTCGTGGAGGATTTTCTTGTCAGGAAGCTCGAACGCGACGGCGCACAGACCGGATTGTTGCTGTAGGCACGGAGGAAGGCTACGCCGGACTGTGCAAGCTTTTCAACATTCGGCGTCTTGGCCTGCGAATGCCCCGCCTGGCCGGGGATACCGGTGATGTAGTCGTTGAGGTCGTCGCAGACGATCAGTACCACATTGGGCTTGTCCGACGCCCCCGCCATTGCGTGGGTTAGGACTAGAGCCATGACGAAGGCCATTGCGATCAAATTTACTGTTTTCTTCATGAGATATCTCCTTTAACAGATCCCTTCATTGAACAAGGGATACCCCCTAGGAGATCAACTTCCGGCTACTTTGTTTTATTTTTCAGCTTCTTCTGCCATTCTTCCGTATGAATCAGGCCAAGAAAACGGGGTTCGACTAGCTCCGCGTCCCATTGCTTGCGCAACGCTTCCAGTTCGCCGGCTTTTTCCGGAACAGACTTAAGGATGTTGTTGGTTTCCCCGATATCCTGCTCCAGATTGAAAAGTACGGGCTTTTTGCCGGTGCCTGGAAGCACCAGTTTATAATCCCCGCGACGTACCGCATAGCGTTGCTGGTCGAATTTGCGCAGATAGATGGCATCATGTGGCACGCCGCTTTTCTCGCTGGTCAGATATGGAACCAGGTTGACCCCGTCCAGCGGGCACTCGGGATCGGTCGGGGCTTTGGTCAGATCCGCAACGGTTGCAAAAATATCCAGCGAGCTGACCG
>QNFR01000192.1 GCA_003646405.1 Gammaproteobacteria bacterium | reverse complement strand
CGGCCGAATTGATTACCGAGTAGGAGAAACCCGGTGCGATGGCGGCCGGCCCACCGGCGGCGGCGGCCAGCACACCCACCCCGTCATAATCGTCGCCAAGATTGTTATTGAAGCTCCATTCCAGCCCGTAACGCAGTTCATCGGTGAGTGACACCTCCAGAATACTGGCCTCGATAAGGACCTGGGTCGCCACCACATCCAGTTGCTCCAGGGCTGTTTTGATCAAATCGTATTGTTTGCCGTTGGCATAAATCATCAGCGCGTTGTTGTCTTCATCGGCAACCACCCGGACGTTTTCCAGCGCCGCCGAGCCCCCGCCCATGCCTGACAACGCGCCAACGGCGGTGATAGATCCACCTGCGCCAGTAGACGAGGGCGCTGCAAAGGATGATTTACCAACCCCTCCAGTGCCGGAACCCAGGGTTTCAGCTGACATACCGGGCGCGACCCCCGCACTGCGTCCACTGGCACCACCGCGCTCCCTGCCGCTGGAACCCGACCGACTGGAACTAATCTGTACAAATTCATCGGCATAAATGCGATTGAGTAGTTCCGCCAGGCGGCCGGCAGACGTATTCTGCACCGGATAGACGTAAAGACGTTTCTCGAACTTTGAATCAGGCAGGCCGTCGAGGCGCTCGATCCAGGTCCCCACGGTTTCCAGGTAATGGCTGCGCGGGGTTACTATAAGGATACTATTGAGCCGTTTAACCGGCACCACACGAACAACCTTGGCCAGGGCGCCACCCTTCTCACCCTGTCCCCCGTCGTTGAGCAGCGCTGACAAGGCCTCTGCGACCTCCTCAACATCGCTGTTCTCCAGGGGAAACAGGCCAACCGACATACCCTTGAGCAGATCCACATCAAACGTCGCGACCATGTCCAGCCAGCCGTCCAACTGCTCCCGTGTACCGGCCAACATCAACAGGCTGCGTCTGTTATCGACACGGACAAAGGCCTTCTCATCCGCCACCGGTTTCAATATTTCCGCCATATTCAAGGCACTGATATAGCGCAGGGGAACGATGATGGTGCTGTAGCCGGCCCCGGTGTTTTGCTGGCTGGACACGTCGGGGGAGAGCTTGCCACCTCCCTTCGCGCCGGTGACCAGGTAGCGCCCGTCCGTACCCCTGATCATCAAGGCATTATTGGCCATAAGCAGCGATTCGAGAATCCCCAGCAGTTCATCGCGCGGCACGGGCGTGCGCGTACGCAGAGTGACCTGTCCCTTTATGGGGTGGTCGACGACGTAATCAAGCTGGAGGATATCCCCCATAATCGCGTGCATCACCTCACTGAGGGGCGCCTGCTCAAAATTCAGGCTGACATCATCCCCCAGGAAGCGCACTGGCTCCTCTGGGTTGGGCAAACGAACCTGCTGGTCATTGCCTTTATAGATAATCGGCGCGGCGCGCTGGCTTTCGTCGCTTTTGGAGGCCGCCAGGTCTGCCGCTGATGTGGACAGCTCCGCGGAGGCATCCACTGCGGGTGCAGGTGCCGGCGCGGTGGTCGCTTGCGCACTATCGGCCTCGGCGGTAGCGCCCGCATCCTGCTTGTCGCTAGTGGCGGTGCAACTGGCCAACAAGCCAAGCATCGTGCAGATTGTCAAACTTCGTAACATGGAAAATGCCATTTGCCTTATTCTTACTCGTCCGGTTTTTATTCTTCCGATTAACACGCTCGTGATCATTTCCTGAGCATACCACCCAGGGACAGGGATTCCTCGCTACTTTCTTTGACACTTTTTTTAGCAGTGGGGAGCATATCGCCAAAATCGCTGCGCGCCTGCAACTGCAGCTTTTTCGTCCTGCCGCCAGCGGAGAAAACGATCTCGTTGGGCTCTACCGATTCCAGGGTCCACCCATCTATCTCTTCGCCCAGCAATATGCGGCGCTTTTTGCCCTTTACCTTGACAATGATACCCGCTGTCTCATCACCGCTGAACACCCCCAGCAGGGTGACGTTCTTCAATTTGGCATCTTTAGCATGGGGAGTCCTGGTTTTGGCAGTCTCAACCACACCCTCAACAGGACGGCGACTTTCCCAAAACAAAGGCCTGGCCCGGATCTGCTCACTCTGTACAGTAGACACCCTGGCCAGGGGATGAATCTGTTTAACGGTCAGGGCGTCTTCTGCCGGCGCTACCGCATCAAATACGGGGGCCCGCGCATACCGGACGCCACTGTATAATAACTGAAAACACAAAACCAACCCGAGCAGGAGCGCGAATAACTCTATCTTTCTCTCGGTTCGCAGGGGATTAGTCGCCACGCTATAGCGATCCCTGACGGTGCTCAGCCAGGTCATTGCACAGCCCTCAATGACAATAGTTGCAAGGTCGCACTAATTGTTTGCGCTGGCACAGCAACTTTACGGCGGCTGGTACGCGTCGACCACACGTCCAGGGATTCGACGAGCACCTGTGGCCGATATGACGCCAGCGCCACGAGACCCGCATCCAGAGCGTCAATACTGCCTGTGACCGTCAATTTGACACCGATATAATCAAAGACCTCCTCCTCGCGCACCGGCAGTACCTGGCTATTAGTAACGGAAAGCCCCGCATCAACCAGAATTTGCCGGACATCCGTCTGCAGTGCAGCAGATACCGTGGCCCGTTCTGCAGTGGCGGCGTAAACCAGGTTCATCACCTGTTTATCGACACTGCCGGCCGCTTCACCAAGTGGCTCCTGGTGCTCGATCAGGCCCTGCATTCTCGCGATGCGCGGCTCCAGACCATCTATCTGCGACTGATAATCCTGGCGCATGCCCTGCAGGCTTATCAACAGGTTGATATACAACAGTACCGGGATAAGCAGTGTCAGGCCGATTATCCATGCGCTACGCTGGTGGGATCGCAACCAATTCACCCTGACGCTCCATCACCCAGGGTAATATTCAGTGAGAACTGCTCCAGGCCCGTGTTGCCCACCTTCACGATCGCCGTAGGCGCCAATACCTCACTATAGGTGGGCTCATCGGTTAGCTTCTGCATCACTGCCGCGGCGTCCTGAGCCCGCCCTCGCAGGCGAATTTCCCGGCCATTCATGGAGAATTGTGCTACCGATGCACCGTCTTCCAGTAGCGCGGTAAGCCTGGCGATTTCGTGATGGGGGTTTGGGTAGCGAGCGATAATATCGTTGACCGCTGCAATGGTCTCATTGGCGTGCGCCAACGAGGAGCGCATCTGCGAGGCTGGTGCCGCCTCTCTTTGTGTGTTTGCGGCCAGCTCCTCCACCTGCAATAACTCCGCGCGCTTGGTACCAGCGGCGGCGACCAGGATAAGCACCAGGATCAACGCGCAGCCCATAATGCCCAAACCACAGCGCAACAATCGCTTCGCGTACCTGTCTTCTCGGTTTTTTTCACCAAAGCCTCGCAGCAACACCATAGCGCCATCCACTTCAGACCAGATTTCCTGAGCCTGTGGATCATGGGTATCGTATTGCCGCGCCAGATAGGCCATGACAGTGCTGATTGAGACAATGACCAGGACCACCTGGAGATGATCCCCATCGCGCACCACGAGTTGCCATCCATACCCGGTGTCATCCGTTGCAAAGGGGCTGTTGGCACTGGCTTCCAGCGCAAGTGCGGAGTCCAGGTAAGTTTCCACATTAGCCGGCAATCGAAGCTGCCTGATCAACACCAAATCATCCGGCAGCAGTATGGCCTCAGACTCGAACGGTGCCTGCGCCGAT
>QNFR01000191.1 GCA_003646405.1 Gammaproteobacteria bacterium | reverse complement strand
TCGGGGGAATGCGCTGAAAACCTATCGGCAGGAAGTGCAGATGGTTTTCCAGGATCCGTACGGCTCGCTCAACCCGCGCATGAAGGTGGGCAACGCCATCGTGGATGTGCTGACCGTTCACCGGATTGGAAACTCCATCGCCGAACGGCGCGATAGGGTAGCCGGTTTGTTCGAATCGGTCGGATTGGAAGCGGATTGGGCCTGGCGCTATCCGCACGAATTCAGTGGTGGGCAGCGGCAACGCATCTGCATTGCCCGTGCGCTGGCCCTGGATCCTGATTTGCTGGTGGCCGATGAACCTGTATCGGCTCTCGATGTCTCCGTTCAGGCCGAAATTCTCGAACTGCTTGAAGAGCTGCGCACCACCCGCCAACTGGCCTTCCTGTTCGTCAGCCACGACCTCGCGGTGGTGCGCAATGTCTGCGACCGCGTGGCGGTGATGTTCAACGGGGAGATTGTCGAAACCGGTCCCGTCGCCGATGTGATCGACAACCCGCAGCACGAATATACCCGCCAGCTTCTCGACGCCGTCCCGTCGTTCTAGTCTGGAAACAGAAATGAAGAACCACCGATTTGCCTAGCGCGGCAAAGCCGCAACCAAATTTGGAACCACAGATGAACACAGATGGACACGGATTGGCCAAACAAGAAAGAGCATACTTCATCGGACTATAGTGTGTGCGTAAAACCTGTATTCGCCTCGATCACCAACCCTGGAGAAACCCATGATTAAAAACAGTTGTATCAGCCTGCTGGCCATTCTTTTCGCAATTCCCTGCCTGGCGGCGGAACTCACCCTGCCTTCTGTCTTTTCGGATCATATGGTGCTGCAACGCGAACAACCAGTGCCGGTATGGGGGAACGCTGAACCGGATGCGGTGGTTACCGTCGAATTTGCCGGGCAGAAAAAATCGACGACGGCTGATCAAGATGGCAACTGGATGGTGAAACTCGATCCGCTGAAAGCCTCGGCCAAACCTCGTGAAATGAATATTTTATCCAATCTGAAATCGGAGGTCATAAATCGGAAATTCACCGATGTACTCGTCGGTGAGGTATGGCTCTGCTCCGGGCAGTCCAATATGCAGTGGTCGATGGATCGTTCGGAAAATGCGGATGCCGCCATCGCCGCCGCAAACCATCCGGGCATCCGCTTGTACGACACCCCCCGGGTTTCGACGGAAGGTCCCCAGGAAAGAATTAATTCCCAGTGGACGACCTGTACACCTGAAACAATCAGAAGCTTTTCCGCCGTGGCTTATTATTTCGGCCGCAAGCTGCACCAGGATCTCGATGTCCCCGTCGGTCTATTACTCAGTGCGTGGGGCGGAACGAGGATCGAACCGTGGACGCCGCCCTGCGGGTTCGAGGGAATCGAGTCGCTCGCCGACATCAACAAGCAGGTGCAGCAAACCCTGCCTGCATCCCCGCTACACAAGCAGGGTTTGGAGAACTATCTAGCCGAGATGAGCTGCTGGGCAAAAGAAGTCCAGAATTCCTTGCGGACAGAGAGCTACATTTCCGCACCGCCCGTGTTCCCCGAAGGACTGATCCTGACCGGAAACCAGCAGACCCCGACCAAGCTCTACAACGGAATGCTGCACGCCCATATCCCTTTCGCCATTCGTGGATCCATCTGGTACCAGGGAGAATCCAACCACGGCGAGGGCATGCTCTATGTAGATAAAACACAAGCTATGCTGAATGGCTGGCGCAAGCTGTGGGGCTATGATTTCCCCTTTTACTTCGTGCAGATTGCTCCGTACCAGTATGGCAACGAAGACCCCGCCGTTCTCGCCCTATTCTGGGAGGCCGAGGCCGAAATCGTAAACCTTATTCCGCAGACCGGCATGGCCGTGGTGAGCGACTACACGACGCTCGACAATATCCACCCGCCGAACAAGGAGATCCCCGGAATCCGTCTGGCCCTGCTTGCAGAAGCCAACGACTACGGTATGAACGTGGTATGCACCGGCCCGGTCTTCAAAGCCTTGGAGACAAAGGGGAACGTGTTGAAGATCGTTTTCGACTCGGCCGAGGGCCTCGCCACCCGCGACGGCAAAGCCCCGGACTGGTTCGAAGTCGCCGGGAAAGACGGCCCGTTCAAAAAAGCGGAAGCAAGAATCACCGGCAATGCGGTGGTCGTTCGATCCGCCGAGGTGGCCAAGCCCGTTGCGGTCCGCTTTGCATGGCACAAGCTCGCGACCCCCAATCTGGTGAACGGAGCGGGCTTGCCTGCCGCCACCTTCCGCGCCGGCGACCTGCCCAATCCGGAAAATCCGGTGGTGACCCGGGTGCCGGAAGCCGCCGGCTTCCGGGTGGCCTATCAGCTGGATATCCCCGCCGATGCGAACTATGCCAAGGCGGCTCCCAAATACACCGTGGACAACAGCGCCACCGACCCCGCGCCGTTCAGCCAAATCGCCTATTTCCTTGAACTGGAAAAGAAGGACGGCACCAAGCAGTATGCCTTTGCCTCCATGGAGGCCTTCACGGACGACCTGAAAATGGCAGGGGTTCCAACCCATTCCACCGGAGCGCGCTTTATGCAAAAGGTCAATAACCTGACTGTCCGGAGCAATGTGCCGGGCGTTGCCGCCTGTACCGGTTCCGACGGGGGGAACATCGAGTTCTGGCCCGGAAACTATTCGCCGGGCAATGAGAGAAATATTCCCGGAGCGTCTGGAGAATTTGATTTCGGCGACACATTGTCCGGCAAGATCCCCGGCTACGGCTGCATGCAGATCCACAACTGGAAAGGGAAGCAGACTGTCCTTGCCTTCAACCGCTGGGGCAACAGCGCCGACACAACGGATATCGGCATTGGGAACGCCCCCAACGGACACCCGGACTGGACCTTCAGCCAAGGCGCTGGCGACTACACCGTCCGTCGACTCACGATTCTGGTCAAATAAGTTTCTGGACGGATTCGGTGTTCCGACACCTTATCCGTTTCTCTTTTTCTACACCCGCAAGTGGCAGGATTCGATGATCTCGATGGCTTTGGCGCGGAGGGCATCGTTTTTCTGCACGACTTCGATTAAGTTGTAGAACTGGTTCCATCCCTGGCGTTCGCGGCGGTACTGTTCGCGGAGACCTTGGTGGACAAAGGCCATGGCCTGGGCCAGGCGCGGATGGCTGGCCGTTATGAACTCGGTTCCCTTTGCGTGGTTTCCCGCAAGATAGAACCCGGCGGCTTTCATGCAAAAGCGCATCATGACCACGGTGGTGGGGATAGGGCTGATGAAGCAGCCTGTGAAGGGGTTGACGGTCGCCTTGAGACTTTCGATGTCGTCGCCGGACAGAACGCGCGCATATTCAGAAAAGTAGAGCGTGCGGATATAGTCGCCAATCATGTTTCCGAACGACGCGGCTTTGATGGCGTCGCCGGCGAAGGCCTCCTTGTCGTGCCGCATGATCAGTCCATCTTCGTGCACATAGGCAAGTTTCTCGTCCCCGTTCAGCAGTACGGACAGGATGTATGACTGGTCTTCGGCACGACCGATAAAGGACGGTGTGAAGGGGCGGTGTCTTTTCAGGCTATCGACCAGGATGCCATTGGTTCCGCCCGTCACATGGATGCGCTGGATGCATTCGGTGGTGCCGTCGATGCCGCTCTTTCCATAGCGCGTCATCAATTCGCCCTCGGTCGAGAGCGCCATCAGCATATGGCTGAAGAAAATTCGATCCTCGAAGGTCGCAGGGTTTTCGGGAAAAAGGACATCCG
>QNFR01000190.1 GCA_003646405.1 Gammaproteobacteria bacterium | reverse complement strand
CAGTATTTTCGCTCGGAAGCCGAGGCCAACTGGATAGCGCGGCAGCAGCCGGAAATCTGGCAAAAAACCCATAAGTATCTACTACTCTCGGGGTATCACAGCCATAAATTGACGGGTAGATATGTTGACTCGGTATCCAGCCAGGTTGGCTATCTTCCTTTCGACTTTAAACGTCATGGCTGGTGTCACCGCTGGGACTGGAAATGGCAGGCGCTTCCCATCCGGCGCGATATGCTACCGGAGCTCGTACCCTGCGGATCTGAGTTGGGCAAAATTACTGAACAGGCTTCGGTGGAAACCGGCATCCCCGCGGGCCTGGCGCTAATTTCTGCCGGGGCGGACAAGGCCTGTGAAGTACTGGGCTCAGGTTGTCTCACCCCGGAGACAGGTAGCCTCAGCTATGGCACCACAGCCACTTACAATACGACCAACAGCAAATACGTTGAGGCGGTGCGCCATATACCGCCTTACCCGGCTGCCATGCCCAATACCTACAACACCGAGGTCATTGTGCAGAGGGGGTATTGGATGGTGAGCTGGTTCAAAAAAGAATTTGGCCTGCGAGAGGAACAGCTGGCACTCGAGCAGGGTATCGCAACGGAGGTCTTGTTTGACGACCTGCTCAAGCAGGTTCCCGCCGGCTCGATGGGTCTGGTGATACAGCCCTACTGGAACCCGGGCATTCGCACGCCCGGGCCGGAGGCGAAGGGCGCGATGATTGGCTTTGGTGATGTCCATACCCGTGCCCATATCTACCGCGCTATTATCGAGGGCATTGCCTACGCCCTGCGTGAGGGCAAGGAGCTATCGGAGAAAAAGTCAGGCGTGAAAATAAGCCGCCTCAAAGTGTCTGGCGGTGGCTCGCAAAGTGACGAGGCAATGCAAATTACCGCAGATGTTTTCGGCATTACCGCCCAGCGGCCACACACCTTTGAGACATCCGGTTTAGGGGCGGCCATCAATGCCGCTGTGGGCGCGGGCCTTCACCCGAACTACCATACCGCTATCGACCGAATGGTGCATGAGGGGGATAAATTTACGCCGATTGCTGCAAATCAGGCGCTCTACGATCAATTGTATCGTGAGGTCTACCAGAAAATGTATGGCAAGCTCGGCCCTCTGTACAAATCGATACGCCGTATTACGGGATACCCAGGCTAGCTCTCCGTGTAAGCTTCTTCGTATAGTTAGCTTCAACTTCTCCTCAAAGTGGCGAAACTAAAGGCTTTGGGGGCTTTTATTTTTCTATTAGCTGTTATAGACTCATCGAAAATGTGAAATAATAACATTCACACATTTTGTACGAATTCTGTAGGGAATTCAGCGCAAGAGCTCCGAAGAGAGCTTGACCCGCATCGATGTAAGACTTTGGATTAGTGAGAGAAAGAACGTGAAACGTAAACCTGATATGTTATTAATCTTGATGGCAGTATTTGGAATGGGTGTGGTTGTTACCTTACTCATGCCAATGACGTCCAATGACTCCGTTGCCGCACCGGCATCTGAACTACAAGCGGGCGTGATCATCAACAGGTAGCCCGCTTCATACAGACGCTTGTCTGTTTGAGCGCTTCCCTCATTTCCGACAGTGGTAGGTTCCCGCGTCGGTGATGATTACGTCCAGCGGCATATCCCAGGAATCCAGTGGGATCTCCTCTACTTCTTGCTGCCTGTGCGCCAACCCTACCAACAGCGGCCCTGTAATTCCGGCCAGGACTCTATCGTAGTATCCGGCACCCATACCCAATCGTCCGCCTGATTTATCCCAGCCCACCAGGGGCAAAAATAAGATATCCAGATTGGCTGCGGGACAAAGAGAGGCATTCTCCGGGGGCTCAAAAATCCCGAAGCTATTTTTTACCAGTTGTTCGTTGGGGCCCCAGTGTGCGAACACCATGCTGCGCTGTGGGCCTATGACTGGGAGGTATACCTGTATCCCCTCGCTGTGGCAGCGCTGGATAATGTCGTCGGTTTCGATTTCGCCATCGGCTGTGTGGTAAATGGCAATGCGTTGCACGCGGCTCCACTCGGGCAGTGTGTAAACCGCTCTTGTGACTTCCCGTCTCGCTGCGGCCTGTGCGTCCGCCGACAGTGATTGCCTGCGCTGGCGCAGGACAGAGCGTAATTCGCTTTTGGACAAATCAGTCATAGTCAGAGGATGGATTCCCGGTATACCGCTGACAAAGTAGCCCTTGAACCCGACGGTTCAGGGCGGAAATTCCTGTACTGAAAAAGGCTTCCCGGCAATGCCGGACTTGCACACCAACAGTAACGAGGAAAATCCTGGTTTAACATTATCGGCTCGAGGACAACATGTCTGGCGCATACACCAGGTATCCACAGAAATTATAGCCCAGCTGGAGGGCGGCGTCTCGAGTAGTTTTACCTCAACCAATCTCCAGCTGTCTCAATTGGTAGAGAGCTTCGTCTATTTTGTTGTTCAGCTGGCGAAAAACTCCGTCGTCAGCGGGAGGAATGGCCGGGGCGGGAGTCTCGGTAGAGGGCATGCCGCCCTGCTCGGAAGCCTGCAACAACTCGTGGCTGAGGTTGAGGGCAGCCATCACGGCGATACGCTCCAGGCCAATAACCTTGCCTGAGTCCCGAATAGTGCGCATTTGTTTGTCCAGGTATTTGGCGGAGACCGTCAGCTCCCCCTGCTGTTCTTTCGGGCAGGCAACCTGGTACTCCTTGTCCAGAATTTTGACGGTAACAGTGTTGGCTTGGTTCATGACTCTTGCTCCAGTGCCTGCAGGCGATTGATCATGGCTTCAACCTTTTTCCTGGCCAGATCGTTATTTGCGACCAGCTGCAATCTCTCGTCGTGCCAGCCCAGGCTGTCGTGCTTCAATGATTGATTCTCGCGATTTAAGTCACCGCACAGCGCAATAAGCTCGTCGATTTTTTTCTCTAGCGCCTTGAGTTGATTCTCTGCCATAGGGGTATACTTGGAGTAGTCTAAATTGCACTCTACTATAGTGGCCGTAGTTACTCAGGTCAACGGCACAAATGTCATAAATATCAATGGCCTGCCAAGCAATTTAGAAAAACTGCTGTAACTGTAAGGAGAAGGGAAATGTACGACGACCAGTTTGGCAAGACTGAAGTATTCGATTTTGATGAATTTGCCGATCATCTGGTGGAGCAGGGCTTACAGTCCTCTCCCTCTGAGATCCACGGCTGTCTCACAGGTTTGCTGGCCAGCGGGGCCCCGGTTGAGGCTGAGTCGGCCCTGGTGGCGCTGGCGGATGTGCTCGATTTAAATGTCCATGGCGAATTGGCGGCCCAGGCCATGGAGCTTTATACCGTAACAGCGGCGGCCTTGCAGGACGAAGAATTCGACTTTCATCCGCTGTTGCCTGACGATGAAACGGATATTGGCGACCGGGCGGCCTCCCTGGCGGCCTGGTGTAGTGGGTTTCTTGGGGGCTTTGCGCAGGGCACGGCGTCCCTGCCGGATTCAGATTCCAGGCTGTCCAAGGAGAGCCGGGAGATACTGAAAGATATCGAAGCGTTCTCCGGGGCGGGGGTGGATGAGGACGTGGACGAGGAGGAGTCCGAGGAGAGCTATTTCGAAATTTCCGAGTACCTGCGTTTTGCCGTACTCAATATCCACATGGACGGCACTGCAGAATAGATATGGGTATGAAAATAAGTAAAGCCGAGTACGCGCGCAGGCGCAAAAACCTCATGAGCCTGATGGAGCCCAACAGTATTGCTATCGTGCCCTCCGCCAAAGAGCAGCAGCGCAGTCGGGATACCGAGTATCCCTTCCGTCAGGACAGCGACTTTCATTATCTTTCCGGCTTT
>QNFR01000189.1 GCA_003646405.1 Gammaproteobacteria bacterium | reverse complement strand
CGCTCCCTGTCTGAACCGAAACATGAGTTGCGGAGTCGGATAGGGAAACCACCTCTACAACCTGCGTGGCAGATAGACCCGCTGGATAAGTGTCGTTGAACGCGGTCAATATCAGCTCATAGCTTCCCGGCGCAGCCCATGCGTGCTTTGGATATGGATTGTTGGGTGCAACCGTGCCATCGCCAAAATCCCAGATATGCATAGTAACCGCACCGTGAATATCAGCGAATAGTTCCAACGGATAGCCATCCACGCCGATAAAATCCCCATCAATCACCACATCGAGCAAACCTGTCACCGAACCCGTTCCATGAACTTCGTCGCACCCCATGGGGGGTGGGTTGAGCCAAAGCTCCCCATCAACATCCATACCGCTACTGTGCAGGCTGCTCCCCGCGCCCCGGCAGGGAGAATTGGTTGCAATATGGGACGATGAAGCCAGTAATGGCGCGTTGGTAATGTTTCCGTCAACGCCATGCGACACATCCGGCGAGCAGGTATGGCTTGCGGTGCAGTCATACATATTATTCCCCAGAGTACCCGTTATGTTGTACCAAACGATGCAGTTGTTCACTGTGCCACCGAAAATACCACCGCCTTGCTCTGCGCCCAAATTGCCGGTGACCGTGCAATTGTTTGCCGTGCCATGCAGCATTCCGGCACCCACCCATAGAGCCGAATTTCCGCGAATCACACAATTTTCCACAACGGGTGTTGTGTCCGAACAATAGATTCCACCGCCATTTCCTGAATAGCCATTTTGAATGGTAAAGCCGCTAACCACGCAATCACTGCTTCCAAGGTTAAAGCAGCGGACAGTTCCCCCACCATCCACAATCGTGGCAACCGCCCCGTTTACGCTTTGAATGGTGATATTCTTCGTGACCTTGATTTCGGATGAGAGAAGATAATGGCCGTTGGTTACCGATACCGTATCCCCGGCGATTGCCGCATCCACCGCATCCTGAATATTCGTTGCGGCGGTACTCCAACTTGAGAAGGGGGCAACCGGATTAGTGGAACCTAAGTCGACGTACAGAACGGATGCGGCCGACTCCCCAACGCAACCCAACACCGTGAATACAACAAACCATCTGAATAGAAACCTCTTCATCACTTCCCCTTAGAATCACCCACGAAAACTTCGTGTAACAGCTATAAACCAATTCGACCACTCAAACCAATTCATTTCAAGACCATCCTGCCGAGCTCTTGAAGGAACGGCTGAAAGGTCTCTGACCATTTCAGCCCTACAACTGTGGTTGTGTATTACTCGCCGGATAAATAACACCCGTAAAACCAGAACAGGCAATTTCTCTGCGTTTCTTTGCGCTCTTTTGCGGCAAACCCTCAGTATTTATCTGCCGTATTTATACTGCCAGGCTTTACCAACACACAGAGCGGCTCTAAGAGCCACCCCTACACCACGCGTCTTGTTCCTTCCGTTAGCGACCACCAGAATCATCGCCCGTACGTCAACTTCTGCGTATTCTGCGCAATCTGCGGTTTTCTTCCCGTTCTGCCACGCAACTAAAAGCGGACAAACAGCAAGATCGAACCATTAGATTTATATCCGTTCTATTCTGTCACCTTTAAGTGCGTATTATGCACGCTTCACTTTAGGAGAAGTAATTTTCCGACCGGATAACAGGATGAACCGGATATTATTCCATTTCAATGTATCCTGAAAATCCTGTAATCCGGTCTAAAACAATAAGGTAAAGAGAAATTAACAATGTGGGGCGGACATCCTTGTCTGCCCCGCGCAGGCTGGGAAGCCCGCGCCACAAGGAGGAGCAAACCATGACAGGGAAACAAATTTTATTGGACGCAATTGCAGGGAAAGAAACGGAAAGGCCGGCATGGCTGCCGTTTGTCGGTTGCCACGGCGGCTTCCTCGTCGACAAGACCGCAACAGAATTCCTCCAGTCGGCGGACTTGATCGTCGAGGGACTCAAGAAAGCAAAATCGCTCTATAAACCGGATGGGCTTCCGGTCATGTTCGACCTGCAGATCGAGGCCGAAATCCTGGGCTGCGACCTGCACTGGGCGGATGAGGTTCCCCCGGCCGTGACCAGCCATCCGCTGGCGATGGGCAAGACCATCGCCGACCTTCCGGAGCTTGACGAAACCAAGGGACGCTTCCCCATCGTGGTACAGGCATTGGAAACCCTGAAGAAGGAGATGGGCGAAGACACCGCGCTCTACGGACTGATCTGCGGCCCGTTCACCCTTGCCCTCCACCTGCTCGGCAACGACATCTTCCTCGACATGTACGACGAAGAGGACGTGGTCCTGGAGGTCATCGATTTCTGCGCCGACATCTGCATCAAGTCGGCCGACATCTATCTGGATCACGGCGCGGACGTGATCGCCGTGGTCGACCCGATGACCAGCCAGATTTCGCCCGAGCATTTCGAGCAGTTTGTCACCCCGGCCATGAACAAGGTCTTCGACCACATCCGCGCACGCAACGGGATCTCCTCGATCTTTGTCTGCGGCGACGTGACCCGCAACCTGGAGGTAATGACCCAGACCGGTGCCGACAACATTTCGGTGGATGAACAGATCGACATGGTACACCTGCGCGATCTATGCGAGGCACAGGACAAATCGTTTGGCGGCAATATCAAGCTGACCGCCGTACTGCTGCTGGGCGATGAGGACGACGCCAAGATGGAAGTGCTCGACATCATGGAGAAGAGCGGCAACAAAGGCTTCATCCTCGCTCCCGGATGCGACCTTCCCTACGCCGTTCCCGTGAAAAACCTCCAGGCGGTCTCGGACGTGGTCCACGACGAGTATGCCCGCGAAGCCGCAAAATCGCTGAAGGCCAAGGAGGCCGATTCGTTCGACGATATCGAGATGCCGGACTACCACGGTGCCCGCGCGGTGGTGCTGGATGTGATCACGCTCGACTCCACCTCCTGCGCCCCTTGCCAATACATGATGGAGGCGGTCGAGAAGGCCGCCGAAGCCGCCCACGTCAAGGTGTGGATCAACGAACACAAGATCAAGGTCCGCGAGGGGATCGGCATGATGGTCAAGCTGGGGGTAAAAAACCTGCCGACCATCTGCATCAATGGCGAGCCGACGTTTGCGTCGATCATTCCCGACCAGACCACGTTGGTGAAGGCAATCGAAAAGGCCGCGATCGAAAAAATGATAAAAGAACACTAACAGAGAAATATAAACTACGAAATACGCAGCGCGGCATAGCCGCAACCAAAATTAAATGAACCACGAAGTACACCAAATACACGAAAATTGTAGCAACGGATTAATAGGAGCAACGGAAACATCTTGGCGCGCTCCGAGAGAATCGGTTGCTTCATATTAATCCATTTCAATTCCTTTTCTTGGTGAAGGTTGCGAGCCGCAGAAATGAAAAACGTACACAAAAACGACGAAATCGGCAGATAGTAGTACGAACCACACGAAACCAACCCTCCGTCTCCCCTTTCGTGTATTTAGTGTATTTCGTGGTTATAAATCCGAGGCAAGAAGATGATTCCAATTTGTTTAATAACCGGATTTCTGGGAACGGGGAAGACCACGTTGCTTAAACGCATTGTGGAGGAAAACCGCGACCGGAAATGGATCTATCTGATCAATGAGTTTTCCGCGCTCGATGTGGATGGTGCCATGGTGTCGGAAGAAAACTCGGACGTGGTTTCCATCCCCGGCGGGAGCATCTTCTGCAAATGCCTCGTGACCGAGTTCATCGGGCAGATGACGAAGATCCACGAGCAGCATGGCGATGTCGAGGGCGTGGTGATCGAGGCGAGCGGCATGGCCGACCCGCGCGTGATTGCCGACATGCTCAAGGAGACCAAGCTCGACCGG
>QNFR01000188.1 GCA_003646405.1 Gammaproteobacteria bacterium | reverse complement strand
TCTGCATCCACTTTCAGCCAGGACAACAGGCCCACTGCAGGTAGCACTTCCGGCTGTGCATAGATCAGGTACTTGTCCGGCGGTGTATAGAGCAGATCAAAGTTCAGGAAGGACTTTTTTGTCGGGCCCGTCAGGCGTCCTACCAGCAGTTCCAGCTGCCAGGGCATCGCGCCGTCAAAGCCCTGGTCAGTGGGCACCACGAACAAGTCGACATCTTTGAGCTTTGGCGCGCCGCTGGCGGCAATCCGGCGCAAACGCTTGTGCTCATAATCATGGAAACGGATCAGGGCATCTCCCTGTACGACCTGGAAGCGGTCGAATATACCGCCCCGGACATAGCCCGAGCCCTTGAATGAATAACGCCCGCCGCCGGCCACCAGGATGGCCTGCTGGTCGGGCTCCAGCTTCCCGATAAGATTCTTGTATTCCGCCTCGCCCAGCAGGCTGCGGCCTATGGCTGGAATGGAGACAATCGCCGTGTAGAGTTCGATAAAAGTTTCGTCAGCGGGACCCTCTTCGGCGGCTTTCACCGCCAGTGGGTCACCGGACGCCTCGAAGGCCGCGTTCACCTGCCCCAGGGTCAACTTCAGCTGCTGCACCGCAGCCTCATCAAGAAGTGTCTGCCAATCCTCTACCGCGATGATATCCGGATTGATCGAGGCCGTCGGGCCGACTCGCTTGCGCCGCGGCGCCAGACCGCTAAGGTGGTGGGCGCGCGCCACCGCGATAGCGCTGCGCAGGATGTTGTCATCCATAACCATGACTGTCACTGTCGCCCCGGTGACCACATCCACTTTCGGTTCACCCAGCTCTCCACGCACCATCTGGCCAATATTTGTGCCGATGTAATTGTCCAGGACCGCCACAATCCGCTTTTCAGGAATACCGATCAACACAATGGGTTCGTGATGTTCGACCAGCAGCACTTTACGCACAACACCATCCATATCGAGGACCACCAACTGGTGGATGGGCTTGCCGGAATAGCCGGTGCTATTCACGTAATCACTGGTCAGAAAAACGAAGCCGAGTTGCTCATCGTCCTCGAAAACAGCTGCCGCCGGTGGTTCACCTTCCGCCTCGCCGATGCGATTGGCATCCGCAAATAATTCCCCGGGGTCTATACCGGGCAGGAAGCGCGACAGTTCGGGTTCAGCAAGAACCTGGCCGGCAACCATGAGTTGCACAAGCAGCACGACACCCCACAGCGTTATGGCAGCCGCAATGGTCCGCAAGCTCATATCCCCGGAACTACAGATAATGTGCCTCTATTATTGTCATTTGCCGGTAAATTCAGTATCTGGTATGGCTTGCGTGTTAAATACAACTTGCTAATCCATGTTGCAACGGGCGACAGTGTACAGTGCCATATCACTGTAAAACATGACCTGCATCATCGCAACGTACGCAAATTATCTGCGAAAGACACCCGCAGCAGTGGTAACTATGCGAGACTCCCATTATGCAGAAGATAAACATCCAATCAATCGCCCAATTGCTGTCAGTAGCGCGACGGGCCTCGCAGGAAGCGGCGCGACAGTATACCAATCTCGCCGATGACATGCGCGATTATGACAGTGATTCTTCTGCCGTCACCTTCGATCGCCTGGCCGGGTTGGAGACCGAACACGAGCAGCTTATACTCGCCTGGGCCAAAACGGAGAATATCCGGCTGGACCCGGACATTATGCCCGCTCAATGGGAAGACCCAAACGTGGGGGCCGAGTATGATATACCTGCCAAAGACCCTATACGCAGCACACCGTACCGGGTTCTGGCTTACGCAGCGCACAACGAGGAGCACTCCTTTCGATTCTTCACCCACGTTGCGGCCAACACAGAGGATGACACGGTTCGCGAATACGCCGAGGTCCTGGCGCAGGAGGAACTTGGGCACGCCGCGGTGGTGAAGTCGATGCGTCGCCGAGCCTGGCACGCCGCGTGTCTGGCGCACCCCGAAGAGCCCGGGATCAAACCCGACACGGTTGAGTCCATGGTCGATTTTCTGGCTATTGCCGCGAGCCTGGAACGCTGCGTCCGGGCCAACCTGGCTGCCCTGCTCGATGACTACCCACGACTGGACCAGGTTCTGGCACATAGCGAGAATATTCGCAGGGATATCGAAGCACTTGGGAAGAGCTACGACAGCAGCAGTGACTCCACCGCCGATACCATTGACTCTATTGAGGCCTACGGCGGGACTATCAAAGCTCTCAGCGGCGATAAGGAAGGCTTACTGCGTCGTCTGTACAGCGATAGCGACCGCTGTTCCATGTACTACGATACGCTGGTAACGAGTACACGGGACGAGGCGGTCATGCTGCAGGCGCAAAGCCTTACGACCTCGGCTCTGGAGCGCATAGACTTGCTGCGGGAGATCATGGGCCGGAAGTTGTAATACGGCCGCAAATCCAGCACAAAATTACCGCGTAAAACCCCGCCGTCCAGGCAGTCAACTATGTAATAAATAGAGACAGCCAACTCATGGCTGGCGCAGCAGTCCGGGCAAAACCCACGCGCCGGCGGTTGCGATGACCGCCATCGACCAGACGATCAGGGCTCCGGTGGGATAGTCAAACCACATCGACAGGCTGATACCAGTAAGATAAGCGAGAAGGCCGATACACCAGGCCGCAGGTAGCTGGCGTCCCGGTGACAACTTCCGGGTGGCCAGGGCCGGAATGATAAGGCTGCTAAACACCAGGTATACCCCTACCAATTGTACTGAGGCGGTGATTGCGACCGCAAAGATCAGGTAAAAGCCCAAGGGTGGCATACGTGACCCCAGGCCGAACCAGAAGGCGAGCAACACGCCGTAGATCACCACGGTAGGGAGCAGTTGCAGGTAGTCGACCCACAGGATTTGCCCGACCAGCAAGTCTTTAAGGTGCTCGCCGCCGTGGGGATTGTCGGCCAACATCAGAATGCTGCCAGTGGCCGCCAGAATAAACAGCACACCGATCAGGGCTTCCTGGATATCGGGCCATAGCTTCTCCGTGACGTGCAGGCCCAGCGCAGCGGCCATGGCCGCTGATACCGCCACCGCCTGCACTCCCCAGCCATGCTCTCCCCAATCATGCGCTTCCCAGTCGAAGCTGTCCGCCAGGATCACGCCCAGTCCCGCGACCTGTGCGATAGCCAGATCGATAAAAATAATGCCGCGCTCCAGAACCCTTTTGCCCAGTGGCACATGGGTAGACAACACCAGCATACCCGCGAGCAGGGCTGGCCCAATGATGGTCAAATCAAATTCGTTATTCACTTTTCGGCCCCATCTTGTCCACTAGTATGGAGAGAGTGGCATCGAACAGACTGTACAAATCGGTAGCGTCAGGGTCGCCGCCCACAGTGAAGGGCAACGCCGCATTGGGTATGCCGGTCCGTTTGGACAGCCAGTCCGAGGGCTTGGCATCCTGGTAGGGGGTACGGATGATCAGTGCGGCGGGGGTTGCCTGTAATTGGGCCAGCAGTTCGTTCAGGTGTGCGGCGCTGGGCAGCACGCCGGGTTTACTCTCCAGCGTGGCCACCTCGACCAGTCCCAGCCAGTGGTTGAGATATACCCAACTTTTGTGGTGCAGCACGACCTTTTTCCCCCGCAATGACGCGCCCTGGCGCTGCCATACGGCGATGGCCGCACTCCACCTGGTCTCGAATGCGATCAGGCCCTGCTGGTAAATTGCCGCGTTAGTGGCATCTATTTGTTGCAGGCGCTGCGCGATTACCCTGGCCACTATCGTGAGATTGCGCGGGTCAGTCTGGATATGCGGATTACCCTGGGCGTGCAGGTCGCCCTGCGCCCGGTCCAGCACAGTGGGTATCTCCAGGCGGTTGACGTACTGGCTGGCCATCAGG
>QNFR01000187.1 GCA_003646405.1 Gammaproteobacteria bacterium | reverse complement strand
TCCTGTTGTCGGTTTTACCTCCTCCACCTTCTCGCCCCCGTACCTCTGGGACGAAAGGCGTAATAGCCAAGTATCGGAGTTTTGTTCACCGGTTTTTCAGGCGGTTTTCCCTAGCAGCGAGTGTAAAACCGAGTTCCTTAGCGCCCCGGTTTCCGAAATTGAAACCTTCAACAGCCAAGATATATTTATGGACTTCACGAGCGAACCGACCCAAAAACTTTGGGAGTTCTCCAGCGTCCCACGCCAAGAGATCATTGATGGATACCTTGAAGAAGACATCGTCGAATTTGACAGCATACCCAACGTCAACACAAGGGGAGAGTGCTGATGCTAATCGGCCGAGTAAACCTTAGCACTGTCCAGAAGCGGATATTCCGCATAAACTATCCATGGCTCCGGGACGGAGAAACGGTTGTTTCAGCGGTGCCCACTGTGGAGCCCAACGATGGCCTGTTCACCGTATCCGACCTGATTATCGGGGTCGATGGGGATTACGTGCAGTTCAAGGCGTCTGGAAACGGGGTAGTCGAGGGTGGATCAGAATACACTGTGTCCGTCGTCGTCGATACCTCAGACGGACAGACCAATGATGACTGCCTTGAGTACCAGATTGAGGATTGCTGCCCATGACACAGAAATTTACGAACAACGCGAGCACCACGCTGGCTAATTCCATATCTGCGATCACCACGTCGATACTGGTTACGGATGGCTCCGGCTTTCCTACCGTCAATGGCGCTGATCCTGATGATTTCTCCATGTGTACACTGGAGAACTCTTCAGGGTTATTCGAGATAGTTAAAGTAACGGAGCACACTAGCGGTTCTGCCGTGTTCGTTGTTGTCCGTGCCCAAGAAGGTACGGGGGTTGACCCTGACGTAGAGGGCTATGCCTACGCCACCAGCGATCGGTACGAGCTACGCCTCACTGCCGGAGCCATGAACGAATTTCTGCAACGTAGCGGCGACACCGTAGACGGTGGGGTGTACTGATGACTCAGGTATGGGTCAACAATTACACCGCCTTGCTTACCGCCGCCTTAGCTGCGGTGGACACAGTAATGGAGGTAACCTCTGCCCCGACTATTACCCTCGGGGTGGATGAATACCTGTTGATGACGCTGGAAGATGCCAATAATCCAGCAAGGGTAGAGATCGTAAAGGTAACGGCCATAGCCGGGGATGTGTTGACCATAGTCCGTGGCCAAGAGAACACGCTGGCGCAGGCTTACCTCCTAGACGACATCGTTCAGGGCCGCATGACTGCCGGGACGTTGGATGGCATGCTACAGAAGGTCGGTGGCGATATGTCGGGCGTCATCGACATGGGAGGTAACTGGATAACAGGCCTGCCAACCGGCGACCCCCCAGCCGGGGATCACGCCGTGTCGTCCAACTATGCCAACAAGAAAGAGCCGGTAATAACCGGACTGCTCAACGGTGGGGAAATTTCCCTGTCCAGTTCCACCGAGATACTAGTGGCCGAGGGTTTCGGTGACATAATCGACCCCTACACGGATCAGGACAACCCAGCTACTACGCAGGTAGGGTGGGCCACCCAAGTCATTACTGTACCCGGCCTTACTACAGATGGCAGCACCCACGTATTTATAAACGAGCTTGGGGATGTGGAGTTCCGCACCGGCCGGCTTACGCCCACGGAAACCCGCACGCTTATCCGCCTAGGGTTGGCCTACCACTCCACTGGTCAACTGGTTTCGGTCTACGCCGAGCCAAATGTGACCTCGCAGAACGGGCCCCTGTTATACGACTTCATAAATTTCGTATCCAATACTGCCCGGATTAACGGCGGGTTTGTTAAGCCCCAGCCGGCGGGCAACTTGAAGTTGGTCCGCGATCTGGTCAGTTCGTTCGTACCCGGGGGGTCGTGGTTTGTAAATCGCGAGGATCCGAATACTCGAGAATACCCGATTGCCGACCCGGCCTTGATGCGGTACGTAGACCGGGACGGGGTACTGACCGATGGCCTTGGCGGCCAAACCGATCTGGTTGACCCCACCCGCTGGGATAACAACGGCGTAGTTGAGACTGTGCCCAACCCCGGCAGCCGTACCACCATCCAATACTTGTTTATGATGCCGTCCGGCAACCACTTGATTCAGTGGGGGCAGGAGGTGTACAGCAATCTAGCGGCGGCCGTGGACGCTTCTGGCCAAGACTTGGCCGAGTTCGTGCCAGCCCTCGGGTCGGATGACGGGTTCCTGCTCGCACAGATACTCGTGGAGAAAGGAGCGTCGGATCTCACGAATGCTGGGCAGGCGCAGATATTTAACACCCGGGTCGGCTATTCCGGTGGCTCCTCCTCTGGCCTGTACGTGCTACGGTCAGGCGATGCTATGACCGGGGAGCTGATGCTACCGGGGGTTCCAGTCGACCCTCTAGCGGCCACAGACAAGACTTACGTGGACGATGCTGACGGTATATTGGCCGGCGACATAAGCACCAACGCCGGGAACATCAGCACCAACGCCGGGAACATCAGCACCAATACGGGTGACATAAGTACCAACGCCGGGAACATAAGCACCAATACCGGGAACATCGGCATAAACGCCGGGAACATAAGCACCAACGCCGGCAACATATCGGACAACGCTTCCGACATAGTTACCAATGCCTCGGCCATAACGAATCTGGGTAATACCAAGCTCAATCTGACCGGCGGAACCCTAACGGGCCCACTGGGTACTACGTCCACCATAAACGCGACCAACGGCGGCATTACTTCCGGTAGTACCCCGCTTGCCGCAGATGCCGGGATTGCCGTCTTAAACCAACACGGCGGCTTCCAGCTTAACGTGTCTGAGGGGTTCCTCGGCCTTGGGGCTATATTCCAGCTAAACAACCTAGGCGGCTTTGACGCCTATGCCATGCAGTTCGAGCGTAATGGGCCTACCCATTTTTTCCATGCGGGTACACACATTGGCGGTACCAGTGCTGAAGGGCTGGTGGGGGGCGCCATTGGCCTGACGGCTGGCGGTTTGCGGTGCCTGTCTTCGGGCGGAAGTATGCGCCAAGCCGTGGATTCCACCGGCACTACTTGGTTCCAACAGCAGACGACTGCTGGCGTCCACGAAGCCCACATCATGCGGTTCATTAAAGACGCATACATCGAATTTTATGACGCTGGCCGCATAGAACTGCGAACCGATCAAGAAGGCATTCTCGTTGGCCACCACACGTACAACTTGGATCAGGGCGTCAAGGTACTGAACGCCTTGGGTGGCGTTGAGCTCTATAACAACGGCCCCACGGGTAACGGCGGAATACTGCAAACGTCTGCTACTGGCGTCTACGAAAAAACGTGGATGGACTTCACCCGCGACGGCCAGTGTCAGATGTTTAACGACAACCTGCACGTGGCGAGCACTACATCATCGGGCTTCGAGGTACACGGCAAACTTGTAGCTACAGCTCCCACGGCGGAGAACTACGCGGCGCAATTTGTCCAGCCCGACGGTGCCCCTATCTACAATATAGTGGATGTAGTATTGGGCACTACGGTTGTTGGTGGCTGGAGTACAGTTGGTAGGGTCATGAGCTGGGGGCCACTGGAAGACCTGTCGGCATCCGATGAACGTACTAAGACCGATATGGTAGACATACCCTATGGACTTGATACTATCTTGGCGCTCAAGCCCATCCGGTTTAAATACAAAGACGAGTTTGCACTGGGGCCAAACCACCACCGGCTTGGATTCGGAGCCAACCATTCCCGGCTGGTATGCGACGACCTGCATTACGAATTGAAAGATGACCGCATGCCTGATGGTGTGCGACACGGGGTTCAAGAGTCCAGTGTCGTACCGATACTGGTTAGAGCCGTTCAGGAGTTGAC
>QNFR01000186.1 GCA_003646405.1 Gammaproteobacteria bacterium | reverse complement strand
TGTGCCTGTGTAAAGAAGAAAAACAGTTTTGGTGCGCGGCGCAACCCTGCCCGCCTTATCGGGTGCCGCGCACCACTAATGTTAAACCCGGGCATTAGACCTTAGTCGAAAGTACCCATCTTCTTTGACCAAGGTCTAATGGGAGTCGGGGGTTGTTAGGGTTAATACTGTGCCTGCTAGAACAACAACACCCAGGTAGGGAGCCTACATTATGAATAAAATAAAACCTTTGGTAGTCGCACTTGTCGCAGCTGGAGCCATTGGCGCCAGTAATCTGGTCGTGGCCGGAGCAGGCGGCGCAGTGGATGATCGTATCGCCGATCTGGAGCGCCAGATACAGGAACTGAAAGCCTTGGTATCCGCCAACCAGACGGGTATTTCCACTAACCAGGCAACGATTACCACCAACCAGACCAGCATTGTCACCAACCAGTCCGATATCGAGGAAGCCAGGCCCATGGCCAAGGGGACCAAGTTCACCTACGGTGGTTATATCCAGCTGGATGCGCTTTACTCAGATTACAGTGATGGCAAGCCGAATAACCTGATAGAGGATTTTTATGTGCCGTCCCTGGTTCCCGTTGAACCGGTTGGTGGTAGTTCGGATTCCTATACCTCGACTAACCTTTCCGCCAAGACATCACGCTTCTTTTTCACCACAAAGACCAAAACTGACGCAGGTGATATTTCCACCCGTATCGAACTCGACTTTGTGCTGAGTGGCCAGGGCGATGAGCGTATCTCCAACTCCTGGAGCTCTCGCTTGCGCCATGCTTTTGTGAAATGGGACTACGGCGAGAAAAGCTCGATTATGGCGGGCCAGAGCTGGTCCACATTTTTCAACGTGGGCGCGCTGCCTGACGTACTGGATTTCGTTGGTCCGGCAGGCACCATCTTCATACGCCAACCGCAAATACGCTGGACCATGGGCGGCCTGCAGCTGGCGGTGGAAAACCCGGCGACACGTCTCAATGATGCAGGGGGTTCCACCTATTACAACAACGGTAACGATATCCCCGACCTGATTGCTCGCTACAATGGCAAGATGGGTGACCTGAGCTGGTCTGCTTCCGGCATGGCCAGGAACCTCAGCTATGAAGACCGTACTGACAGCGCTATCAAAGGCGAGAATGATGACCAGTTTGGTTACGCCCTGAGCTTCGCGGGTAAATGGATGCTGGGCAAAGACGATATCCGTTTCATGGCCAACTTCGGTGATGCCCTGGGTCGCTACATGGGGCTTAACTCCTATAACGATGGCTACGTTAAGGCTGACGGCAGCATAGACACTGTTGACCAGTGGGGTGCTTTCCTGGCCTACCGGCATTTCTGGAGCCCGAAATGGCGCAGTACCTTCTCCGTCTCGGCTTCCGGTGCGGATAACCCAAGTACCAGTGATTTCGCTGATGCGGATTCGCTGGCCAAGGAATACCAGTCCGCCCACGTAAATCTGAATTACCTGCCGGCTCCCAAGCTGTCCCTGGGTGGTGAATTGATCTTCGCCACCAAGGAGCTGGAAGACGGCCGTGACGGTGATATGAGTCGTGTGCAGTTCGCAGTGAAATACGCGTTCTGAGGTTGATGTCGACCAAAGTCCAAGAGCTTGTTGCAGCCACCCGACGTATATTCGCAATGGTTGCAACAATAACAACACCTCAGGAGGTGTGAAATGTCCCAAATGACTGAACAGCAGGCGAAAGAGTACTGGCGCCGCAATGTATCCCTGATGATCAAACTACTGGTGGTCTGGTTTATCGTCAGTTACGGCTGCGGCATCATGCTGTTTGACGTACTGAACGGTATCCAGATCGGCGGTTACAAACTGGGTTTCTGGTTTGCGCAACAGGGCTCCATCTATGTGTTCGTAGGATTGATTTTCTACTACGCGAAAAAAATGGCTGCGTTGGACCGTGAGTTCAACGTGGAAGAAGACTAGGGGGCTTATATCATGGATCTGCAAACACTAACGTATATCGTAGTGGGCCTGACCTTCGCCCTCTACCTTGGCATAGCCTTCTGGGCCCGCGCGGGTTCCACCAAGGACTTTTATGTCGCCGGCGGCGGCATTCACCCTATACAGAACGGTATGGCGACTGCTGCTGACTGGATGTCCGCGGCATCGTTTATCTCCATGGCGGGCCTCATCGCCTTCATGGGCTACGGTGGTTCTGTGTTCCTGATGGGTTGGACCGGTGGCTACGTGCTGCTGGCGATGCTCCTGGCGCCTTACCTGCGCAAATACGGTAAGTTTACCGTGCCGGAGTTTATCGGTGATCGTTTCTACTCCAAGACCGCACGGGTTGTGGCGGTAGTCTGCCTGATCATCTGTTCTGTTACTTACGTAATCGGCCAGATGAAGGGCGTCGGCGTGGCATTTTCCCGCTTCCTGGAAGTGGATTATGATACCGGCCTGTACGTGGGTATGACCATCGTCTTCTTCTATGCCGTACTCGGCGGCATGAAGGGCATCACCTATACCCAGATCGCCCAGTACTGCGTACTGATCCTGGCCTACACCATTCCCGCTATCTTCATCAGCCTGCAGCTGACTGGTAACCCGATACCCCAACTGGGTCTGGGTAGCACCATGGTCGGCACTGATGTCTATCTGCTGGACCGACTGGACCAGGTGGTGATGGACCTTGGCTTCAACCAGTACACGACAGACGTGCGCTTGAGCGGCCTCAATATGTTCGCCTACACCATGTCCCTGATGATCGGTACCGCGGGCCTGCCCCACGTGATCATCCGCTTCTTCACCGTACCCAAGGTGAAAGACGCGCGTTCCTCAGCGGGTTGGGCCCTGGTGTTCATCGCTATCCTCTATACTACCGCACCCGCGGTGGCCGCAATGGCGCGCCTCAACCTGATCGAGACCCTCGAGCCTGAGCCCGGTCAATTCCTGGTTATCGACGAGCGGCCCCAATGGTTCAAGAACTGGGAGAAGACAGGTCTGCTGGGCTTTGAGGACAAGAACGGCGACGGCAGGATCCAGTACAGTGCGGACCCTGAGGTCAACGAAATGACCAAGATCGACCGCGATATCATGGTGCTGGCCAACCCGGAAATCGCCAAGCTGCCCAACTGGGTAATCGCGCTGGTGGCGGCTGGTGGCCTAGCCGCGGCACTGTCTACGGCGGCGGGCTTGTTACTGGCGATTGCCTCGGCGATCTCCCACGACTTGCTCAAGGGTATCATCGCACCGAACATCACGGAAAAGACCGAACTGATGGCGAGTCGTATCGCGATGGCATTCGCAATCGCGGGGGCGGGTTATCTCGGGCTTAATCCGCCGGGGTTCGCGGCGGGAACGGTGGCCCTGGCCTTTGGTCTGGCGGCGTCATCGATCTTCCCGGCGCTGATGATGGGTATTTTCTCCAAGCGCATTACCAAGGAAGGCGCCATCGCCGGCATGATCGCGGGTATCAGTGTTACCCTGTTCTACGTGTTCCAGCACAAGGGCATCATGTTTATCCCGGGCACTTCGTTCCTGGGTGATACGCCCGCCAACTGGTTCATGGGTATCGAGCCCAACGCCTTCGGCGTGGTCGGAGCGATAGTCAACTTCGTGGTTGCCTTCGGGGTTTCCAAAGTGACTGCTGAGCCGCCTGTTGAAGTGCAGGAACTGGTAGAGCATATCCGTATCCCCGCAGGTGCCACCACGGCGCATGACCACTAAAACCTCTGGTCCATGTTTGGGAGGCATCGATTGTGCGATGCCTCCCTTTTTTCGATTTGAGATGCTGGTGCGTGGTACGCACCCTACGAATGTTCAAACTGCTTGTAGGGTGCGCAGGGCCTGCCCCGCTTTTCCGGGTACTGCGCACCAGTTATACTAAATTTCCCGCATTAACAGGTTATAACTGATGTTCACGAACAAGCACGTAATCATCGCCATGATCGTC